>JAKSMH010000314.1 GCA_024400715.1 Bacteroidales bacterium
TTGTATAAATGGAATATGGCCTACACGGGCTCCGACAATCCGTTGTATTCCAAGGATGCCATTAGCGGTGAGGTGCAGACCCCTTCGAAAGTGGCTACCTTTTTCGACAATATGTTCCGCCACGTGGTGGTGGGCATTGAAATCATCCCGGTGAAGTACTTGTCGCTGTATTTTGCCTATAACCACAATATTCATCAAGAAATGAAGATTCCTCAAAAAAGGAGTTTTGCCGGTTTCTCGTATGGATTTATGATCAATATCCGTTCTATCCAGTTTGGATTTTCAAGAAATCACTATGCGGTGGGAGCGGTTCCCAATAATTTCACCTTTAGTCTGAATCTTGACGAGGTGGGCAAATTGTCAAAAGAAAATAAAGAGAAAAAATTATCTCGGAAAACTAATATTAAAGAAGAAAAATGAGAAAAGTCCTTGCTTTATTAATTGTATTGCTTGTTCTTGCGTCTGTTGATGCGCAGGAAGTTACATACTCTATTGTTTCTACTGATGAGGAAGGCTTGACGATTCGTGTGGATTTTCCAACGTATTCCACTTTCGATGTGCTTATCGATAGAACGGAATACCAAAAGTTGTCGCTCAAAGGAGCGTATGCTATTACGAAACAGGGTGCTCCCGAATTGTTGTTGGCGGCTCAGTCGGTAATTATTCCCGAAAACAGTCAGCCGACCATTGCTGTTATGGCCGAGGATTATGAATTGGTGTCCGGTTTTAAACTTTGTCCGTCGAAAGGTGTCATTTATAGAAACGTCAATCCCAACGACGTCCCTTATACCTTTGGCCCGCAATATCAACAGGACAAGTTCCAGTTGGCACAGGCGGCTTCCCTTTCCAAGACTTTTCACTTGCGTGATTACAAGGGTGTCACGATACAGACGTTTCCCTTTGATTATAATCCCGTGCGTGAGGAACTTAAAGTTTATCATTCCCTTACTTTGCGAGTGAATTACAACGCAGCTTATACGATGACTTCGGCTCGCAAGAACTGTTCCGAATTTAACGAAATCTATAAAAACTATTTTCTGAATTACCCAACCTCGCGTTACACTTCAGTGACGGAATCTGGAGAAATTTTGGTCATCGCTCCCGAAAGTCTGGCTTCGGCTATGCAGCCGTATGTAGATTGGAAAATCAAGAACGGTTATCCTACCACCTTGGTCACGTTAACTACAACGGGCAATTCCAATCTGAGTGTGAAAGACTATATCACTTCTTTTTATCAAACCCATAATTTGGCATTTGTGGTGATTGTGGGAGATGGCAATCTTTTCCCGTATTTTACCCTTGGTGGAGAAACAGCCGACAATTACTATACCGAAATCGTGGGCAATGATAACGTTCCGGATATTATTTTGGGGAAGATTTCTGCTGAAAATGAAAGTCAGGTTACAACGCAGGTGAATAAGTTTATTCAATATGAAGCCAATCCGTTGGAAACGACTCATTTCAGCAAGTTCTTGGGCATTGCCTCTTCTGAAGGACCTGGTGACGAAAATGAATATGATTATCAGCATATCCGTAATATTGACAATAAACTGTTGAATTTTACTTATACCGATGGTTCCGAATTGTTTGAAGGCAGTCAGGGCGGTTTGGATGCTCCTGGCAATCCTACTTCTACGATGGTTAGTAATGTGGTGAATGAAGGTGTTGGAATCATTAATTATTGTGGTCACGGAAATTATAATAAGTGGCAGACGACGGGTTTCAATAATAACAATGTGGATAATCTAATGAATTATAATAGGCTGCCCTTTATTTTTTCGGTAGCTTGTTTGAATGGTGATTATGTGAATCAGACTTGTTTTGCGGAAACCTGGTTGAGAGCCAGTAAGAATGGGCAGCCAACGGGGGCCGTGGGTGCGATGATGTCAACGATGAGCCAGCCCTGGGAGCCACCTATGTGTGGACAAGATGAGATGATTAGAGTGCTGACAGGAGCCGACAATTCCCATATAAAGCGTACGTTTGGTGGCATTGGCTTCGATGGCTTGCTCAAAATGTATGAGAACTATCACGATGA
>JAKSMH010000315.1 GCA_024400715.1 Bacteroidales bacterium
CCCAAGACGGGACGTATCCACACCACCTATACGCAAACGGTGACATCTACTGGTCGATTGAGTTCGGTGAATCCGAATTTGCAGAATATTCCTATCCGAACCGAGCGGGGAAGGGATATTCGCAAGGCTTTTGTCGCTTCCAGTGAAGATTATGTGATGATGGCTGCGGATTATTCTCAGGTGGAATTGCGTATTGTGGCTCACGTTTGTGGTGACGAAAGGATGATTGACACTTTCCGTCAGCATAAGGATATTCACGCGGCGATGGCCGCCCACGTATATGGTGTGGATGAAGACCAGGTAACAAGCACGATGCGTCGCAATGCGAAAACGGTGAATTTCGGCATTTTGTATGGTATTTCCGCTTTTGGCTTGGCCGAAAGGTTGCATATTTCGCAAAAAGAAGCCCGTGAGTTGATTACGGATTATTTTGCGGGATTTCCAAAAATCAGTCAATATTTGTTGGACACGATGGAGTTCGCACGTCAAAACGGCTATGTTGAAACCCTGTTGGGTCGTCGCCGTTATATCAAGGACATCAATTCTGCCAATGCTATCTTGCGTAAGGCGGCAGAGCGAAACGCCATCAACGCGCCGATTCAGGGCACAGCGGCCGATATGATTAAAATCGCTAAGGTGAACCTGGCCCGTGAAATCAAAGAACAGCAACTGGATTGCAAAATGGTCTTGCAAGTCCACGATGAACTTGTGTTTGAAGTACGTAAGTCTGATGTGGAGCGTATAAAAAACACGGTACGGAAAATCATGAGCAGTGCTTTACAACTTTCTGTACCGTTGGATGTCGATATCAACGAAGGTGTGAGCTGGTTTGAAGCCCATTAACCTTTGTTATTTACATTTTAAACCAGTTTGCGTGGTCTCATCAAAATTGCTCATTCCAGAGCAATTGTCGTACGCTTGATCCAATTCTCTTTCAAAGTCGATGGTGTTCTCAACAGTTCCGCCGTTCTTCCAAAGAGAACATTTGCATTTTTTTGTGCAGGCAGACAAACCGGCAACAAGGCAAATGACCAAAAACAGGATAATGGCTTTTTTCATCGGACTGAATATTATTGGTAAACGCAAGCGACTTTGCCGTTTACCGGGGTTAAAATCTTGTTTTGGTTGTCCTGATAAACTTTACAGGCATGCTTTCCATTGGGCTTTTCGTAAACGATGGTCTCGTCTTCAAATCCGGGAACGGAAGTTGTGCAAGAACATTTCTTGTTGCAGGAGGCAAAAAGAATAGCCATCACGCCAATAAATCCTAATATTTTAATAGCATTTTTCATTGCTGTCAAAAATTGAAGATTAGAAATGGCAAACAACTGAGTCGTGGAAAGTACCCGTGAAGATTTGAATCGTGTCGATTTTATTCAAATTAGCACATTGCTGCTTGGTTGCAGGTCCAATATCATAGTTGCTGATGACATTGCCGGTTTCCAAACGGTGATAATCGCAAAAGCATTCTCTTTTGCAAGAAATCAAACTACAACCCACTAACAATACCAAACCGATAACTAATAATGCTTTTTTCATAATCTATAGATTTAGAACGCAAAGAATAAAAATTTTTTTTAAATAAAAAAACTCTCCTTTTAATTTTGCTTGTTAATTTCAATTAGTTGACTTCCAGCTTGATAAGGTGAAATCTTCTTTTCTTTGACCAAGATTTCGAGTTCCGAAATTTTATTTTTAATGGCATTATTGGAATAAAAATTGTTTTTTATGGAAAAATCCACCCAGTCATAAAAGGTTTTGATCAGTTGTTCGTCGCGTTGTTTGAAAAAGTATTGGTTGCTTTGCGTGAGGTTGGCAAATTGGCAAATGATATTCCATACGTTTTCGATGCCGTCGTTGTTTAGGGCGGAGCAGATGTCGGCACGGGGTTCCCAACCGTTTTCGTTTGGTGGGAACAGTTTGAGGGCAGAGCGGTATTGGGCTTTGGCAGCGGTGGCCTTTGAAAGGTTGTCTCCGTCGGCTTTGTTGATGATGAGGGCATCGGCCATTTCCATAATGCCTCGCTTG
>JAKSMH010000316.1 GCA_024400715.1 Bacteroidales bacterium
AAGCGATTACCGAAATTTCGTAAGTGAAAAAGGTGTGGCCGCATGTCCAACGGAATTTGTGTTACAATACGCTTCTTTGCTGGCTTTTTATAAAAATTCACCGGAAGAAGCTGTAACCTTGTTGGAAGAGGCCATCCAAAATGCCACGCGTGATGCCAAGCAAAAAAATGAATATAAAGTCAAACTTGCTGATGTTCAACTTTATATGGATAATGTTTGGGATGCTACCTTGCTCTACTCACAGGTAAACCAGGATATGCCCAATGAGGAAATCGGTCAAACGGCTAAATTTAAAAATGCGAAGTTGTCGTTTTATATCGGTGAATTTGCTTGGGCGAAAAGTCAGTTGGATGTGCTTCGTTCTGCCACGACAAAACTTATAGCCAATGATGCCATGTATTTTTCTCTCTTGATTTCCGATAACGAGGAAGAAGACGAGGAGTCGGAGGAGGGTGAAGACGAGGAAGAACCTGAATTGTTTTCAGGTCAAAATACAAATATTCCTCTTCAATATTATGCCAAAGCCGATTTTCTGCTCTTTCAAAA
The DNA here is from genome assembly GCA_024400715.1 of Bacteroidales bacterium. Next base: position 547 of record JAKSMH010000316.1, read on the forward strand.
TAAGGCGGAAGATGCTTATCAAATGTTCGATTCTGTTATATCTATGTCGCCGTTTGGAACTTTGGTGGATGACGCGTTATACCAGAAGGCATTGATATTAATTAAAAAGAAGGATTTTCTTTCGGCGGAACAATTATTGAAAAAAATCATTGATGCCCATTATACCGAACTTCTGGCCGATGACGCCTTGTTTAAGTTGGGAGAATTATATGAATATGATATTCATGATATGCAACAAGCTATGGATTGTTACAAAAAATTAATGCGTGATTTTCCATCCAGTTTGTATGTTAATGAAGCAAGAAACCGATTTAGAACATTGAGAGGAGATATGTAGCTTATGCCAGCAGTAAAACCTAAAAAGAGCCTGGGACAGCATTTCTTGACCAATGAGGATGTCGCAAGGCGTATTGTGGAAAGCATTTCCTCATCGCCCCAAAGCGTGCTTGAAATCGGTCCCGGAATGGGCGTGCTCACCAAATATTTGCTTCAAAAGCAATATGAACAGTTTATGGTGGTGGAGCTGGATGAGGAATCTGTCGAATTTTTGAAATTACATTATCCGCAACTATCAGAAAATATTATCGCCCAAGATTTTCTAAAACTAGACTTAGAGAAGATTTTCAATGATCAATTGGTAATCATCGGAAATTTTCCTTATAATATTTCTTCACAGATTTTATTTAAGATTTTAGAGCATAAGGATTTAGTTAATGAAACCGTGGGTATGTTCCAAAAGGAAGTGGCCGAAAGGGTGGCTTCTGGACCGGGGAACAAGCAGTATGGTATTTTGAGTGTTTTACTTCAGGCATTTTATGATATTGAATATCTTTTTACGGTGGATGAAAAGCAATTTTTGCCTCCTCCAAAAGTGAAATCGGCTGTAATTCGCTTGATCCGTAATCCGCAAAAACAACTTCGCTGTTCCGAATCCTTGTTTAAACAGGTAGTCAAAGCCGGATTTAACCAAAGACGAAAAACATTGCGGAATTCCTTAAGCCAGTTTCAATTTCAGCCGTCTTTCCAGCAGAATGAAATCTTTTCAAAACGGCCAGAACAATTGACCGTACAGGACTTTGAACAGATATGTATGAATATTATCCAATAAAAAAAACCGAAGCTTAGACTTCGGTTTTTTTATGGTTATAGATTCTTACCTCAAAGGTAAGATGAAATCAGCTTACTTAACAATAAACTTTTGGATTGATTTGCCAGTAGTTGTATTCAAATGTAAGAAATACATACCACTTGCCAATTCTGATACGGGAACCTTGAAATTTTGAGTTCCACCATTGTGATTCAAGATGTCCGTATAGATAATCTTGCCACTCATATCGCAAATATTCAGGGTAATATTTTGTGCGTTTTCAGTACTTAAATCTATATTTAAGAAATTGGTGGCAGGGTTTGGATAAATATTGATATAGCTGAGAACGCTTTCTTCATTAATGCTGGTTTTTGCCCAATAACCC
>JAKSMH010000317.1 GCA_024400715.1 Bacteroidales bacterium
TTCTTACTACGGATATAGGATGAATGTGGAAATGATTGAGGACGAGGGTTCGATTCAATTGGTTGATGAAACCAAAAATTTCCGCACGAAGTTTGCGCGTTCGGCAATTTCAGATTCAGATTATGAGAAGTTAAAAGAATTTTTGTCAAAATAATATTCTCTTCACTATGCAGAAAAAACTGTTTATTCTCGATGCCATGGCTTTGATTTACAGAGCATACTATGCTATGGCTAAGTCTCCACGAATTACGTCCAAAGGGGTTAACACTTCGGCAACCTTGGGTTTTACCAATACCTTGTATGAGGTGCTGCGACAAGAACAGCCCACGCATATTGCCGTGGCTTTCGACACGGGCGCGCCAACCTTGCGTCACGCCGACTTTGCCGCCTATAAGGCCAATCGAGAAGCCACTCCCGATGATATTGTCAATTCTGTTCCTTATATAAAAAAGGTCATCGACGCATTCAATATCCCGATGGTGATGTTGGATGGCTATGAGGCGGACGATATTGTGGGAACGCTGGCCAAACGGGCTGAAATTGAGGGTTTCCAGGTTTATATGATGACTTCGGACAAGGATTACGGCCAGTTGGTTTCCGATAATATTTTTATGTACAAACCGGCCAAGTTTGGTCAGCCGGCTCAAGTAGTGGGCGTAGATGGCATTTGCGAAAAATATGGTATTCAGAAACCTGAGCAACTTATCGACATTTTGGGATTGTGGGGTGATGCTTCCGACAACATCCCCGGCGTTCCCGGCGTGGGAGAGGTGAAAGCCAAAAAACTTATTGGTGAATTTGGCTCCATCGAAAATATATATGCAAATATAAATCAAGTGGCCAATGCCAAGCTGAAGCAGGCCTTGATTGACAATCAAGAACAGGCGTTGATGTCCAAGATGCTGGCAACCATTATCTTGGATGTTCCTATCACTTGTGATTTTGAGTCCATGAAATACGCCGGTCCCAATCCTCAAAAGTTAAAGGCGATTTTTGACGAGTTGGAATTTAGGGCTTTGTCCAAGCGTGTGTTTTCCGATTTGTCGTTGAGTCCCGGCGAAATCGCAAAATCCGACCCTGCCCAAGGCGATTTGTTTTCGGAGTCTGCGCCTATGACGGATAAAGAAGAAATTGCGGTGCCGGTTTATAAGAATTTTGAATCCTTGCCGCATAATTATGTGCAGATTTTTGACGTAAATGAACTGGAGACCAAGTCTAAGTCAACTTTTTTCTTCGATTGGTTGCTGGTCAATGAAAAAATTGCCGGATTTGCATTTGCCGAAGATCAAAATACGGTGTATTATCATCTGTTGGAAGAGCCTACCCGTTTTAAAAATCTGCTTAAATATGTATTTGAAAATGATCATTTGGTGGTTTCATTTGAAATGAAACAGACTTTCAAGTTCTTTCATGGATTGAAATTGAATGTGAAAGCGTCCTTTTTTGATTTGCAGATTGCCCATTATTTGATTCAGCCGGAAAATTCACATAAACTGAAAAATTTGTCCGAGAATTTACTGGATTATTCTTTGATGGAAGACAATGCCACTTCGCATTTGGCTGTGTGTGAAAGGGTGGAGGTGTTTGCACAGCTTTATCCGCTTTTGTTGGCCGAATTGACTAATAATAATTTGATGTCTTTATTCAATGATGTCGAAATGCCCCTGGAGGAGGTCTTGGCTGATATGGAATATACGGGTGTGAAACTGGATGAAAGCGTACTGCAGGAAAATTCCAAGACCTTGGCACAGGATTTGGCCAACTTGGAAGAGCATATCTATGCCTTGGCCGGCGAAAGGTTCAACATTGCCTCGCCCAAGCAAATGGGTGAAATCCTGTTTGAAAAACTACGCATCATCGAAAATGCGAAATTGACGAAAACCAAACAATATCAGACTGGGGAAGAGGTTCTGAATAAATTGGTGAACAAGCACCCGATCGTGTCGCTGATATTGGAATGGCGGCAGTTGTCGAAGCTGAAATCCACTTATATTGACGCATTACCACAGCTAATCAA
>JAKSMH010000318.1 GCA_024400715.1 Bacteroidales bacterium
ATAAGATAGATAGTAAAAAATGAAGCAATATAAATAAAGCGTGAACGAATGAAGAAAATAGGTGCACTTTTACTTCTTTTCGTCGTATGTTCGATGAGTGTATTTGCGCAAGATGATGCGCAATTTACGCTATTTCCGTGGACAACGATGTACTACAACCCCGGAGCTATGGGTGAACAAAGTAACACTTTGTGTCTTACTGGGGTTTACCGACAGCAGTATCTTGGATGGCAGGATGTATATCAGGATGAAAACGGGAATATTTCCAAGGAAAAGACTGCACCACGCGAATTTTTGTTCAACATTGAGTCCTATCTACGTAAATTAAAGGGTAGTTTAGGACTTTCTATTTTAAGTGATAGGGTGGGTTTCTATAATAATATAGGTATTCGTTTCGGTTATGCGTATAAATTGAAGATTCCTACTGGCCATCTCGGTATCGGTTTACAGGTTAGCTTTTATAACCAGGCCATCGACGGTAGTAAGTTGCACGCTTTACAGACAGGAGATGCTGTTTTGGATAAGTTGAAAGGCGAAGAATCCGTGATGGATTTTGACGTGAATTTCGGTTTGTTTTACAAGGCAGATCGTTGGAATGTGGGACTCTCTGGTACGCAGTTGATTACCAAGGCCCGTCTTTCCGGAGATAAGAGCGTTTTGAACAGATCCCGCCAGTTGTACTTGCACGGCGGTTACACCTGGATTTTGCCTTGGAATCCAAGTTGGACGTTGGAACCATCCGCATTGTTAAAGACTGACTTGAAAACGGTTCAATTTGAATTGATGGTGTTGACAAGATACAACGGCGTGTTCTGGGGCGGTTTGTCATACCGTATCAACGATGCCGCTTCTATTTTGTTTGGTGCGAGACCATTCTACAACAATTCCAACAATTATCTCAAAGGTATTGACTTGGGTTTGGCCTACGGCTTCACTACCAATAAACTGGGTTATCAGCAAAATCGAAGCTATGGAGATTTGGAAGTGATGATTAGATATTGCTTCGACATATATAAAGAAGAAGTATTTTCTGGCTATGGTTCAACCAGAAATATTTATAAAAATGAATACTAATACAATAAATATAGATAATAATCGTTTTTTTCTAACATAAAGAATAAAAAAATGAAAAAATTTGCAGCATTGTTATTGGTCGTTTGCGTGATTTTCTTGTCATGCAAGAATAATGGTGACGGCCAGTTGGTCGGCGTCAAGGAACGTCCCGACTTTATGGATGTTGAACCTTTTGGAATGGTTTATATTCCCGCAGGCCACTATATGATGGGTGCTGGTGATGAAGATGTTCCTTTCGCTTTGACCCATCAGTCTAAAAATGTTACCATTACGGCCTTCTGGATGGACGAAACCGAAATTACCAACAACGAGTACCGCCAGTTCGTCTATTGGGTGCGCGACTCTTTGGCTCACGTTCTTCTCGGTGAAGCTGAATTGACTGACTTTGAAAAATACGGTCACTATAAGAAATATACCAAAGGTGAAAACGAAGGCGAAGTGATTGAACCTAAGTTGATTAACTGGAAGGAAGAAATTCCTTGGGATTCAGACAACGAAGAAGTGCAAGCTGCTTTGAGTCCATTGTTCAATAAGGTCAATACCCGCTTTTATCATTTCCGTCCCAATTCAACCAATACGGCAATGTATAATTATGAATATTGGGTGTATGACTACAGAAATTACCGCGATCCCAAAAATCCCGATGATTTTGGTGCTTCATATAAGGAATTTGGTACGGATAATGACTACGAATTTGGTGGTATGTATGCCAATCGTCCAAGCCATTTGAATAATGGTTACACTCGTTTCATCCATAAGAATGTGGTGAATATCTATCCCGACACCTTGGCTTGGGCTCACGATTTCACTTATTCTTTCAACGAACCTATGTTGTTGAACTATTTTTCAAATACAAGATATGACAACTATCCGGTTGTTGGTATTAGCTGGATTCAGGCAAAGGCCTTCGTTCATTGGAGAACAATGCTGCGAC
>JAKSMH010000319.1 GCA_024400715.1 Bacteroidales bacterium
TGACACGCAAGACGATGGCCTTCACATTTTCATTCTGATAAGCTTCGCGAATCAATTCCACCATCGTTTCCGAACCCATAATATCCTTGCCCGACTGACCATCCACGATTTGTCCGGCAGCATAAATCAAAGCAATCTCATTGCTTGAAGATGACTGGTCTTTTTTCAAACACTTGCTATATTCTGGAATATTAACCAATTTCAAGTCATCAGCATTGGAAACATTGGTCAATTTCATCAAATCCGCCACCACATCTGACTTATAGCAGGCCTTGTCGATCAATTTTTTCTCCAATGCCTTGTTGGCTGTTCCAAAAAACAGTTCATCGGCGGCCAAATTCAGATCTTCCTCGGAAATTTTTCTTGAAACGGAAATATCATCTACCATAGCCGTCCATAACGTATTGGCCAACAAGGTCATTTGTTCGCGGTTGGCTTCGCTCATCTTATCCATCAAATAAGGTTCGACGGCGCTTTTGAATTTTCCGTGACGAATAACCTGAACATCAATGTCCAATTTGTCTAAAAGACCTTTGTAAAACATCACCTGCAAGGCCATCCCCTTGAACTGCATAATACCCGTGGCGCTCATCGTAACATCATCGGCCACCGAAGACAAGTAATACCCGCCTTGCGTATAGTTATCCGCGTAGGCGTAAATAAACTTACCCGATTCCTTGAAAGCCACCAAGGCATCACGGATTTCCTTCAGCGTGGCTGGTGAAGCTCCCACCGATGGGGAATTAATATAGATACCTTTGATTTTAGGATCAATGGCAGCGGAATGGATACAAGCCAAAATATCGTCCAAACCTATAGTTGATTGATAATATTGAGAAAATTCATCGCCAAACATATCGAAGGGATTGTCCTCCGCCTGTTCCACGATTGATTTTTGCAAATCCAATTTCAAAATTGAATTGTCCTGAACCGTTACTACTTCTGTCTTGCCCAACGACGCAATCATAGCGACAAACATCAGCATAGACAAAAACGAAGTAATAATGGACATGAAAATAAAACCGACCATTGTTCCAAAAACAATACGCCAGAATTTTCGTGCATTGGACTCTTTTTTCTTAGGTTTGATAACGGATTCTTGTTCCATAACGAAAAAAATTAAAACATTATTTTTAATGTATTATAATTTGCAAAAATACGATTTTTTTTGAATAACGAAAAAATTTGTACTTTTGCATTCATAATTAAACTACGATGAAAAAAATATTAGGTTTATTTTTAATCGGATTGTTATTCATTTCATGCAACGGGCGGTACGAACACAGCACCATTCCCAATGTGGATTTACGTTTTACCATTTATCCAAATAGCGTAACCTATTCTGAATTAAATCATTACGGTGGCTATCAATATTTTACGGGAGGTGTTGCCGGCGTCATCGTATATCGTTTGGACGAATCGACTTTTTTTGCTTACGACCGTGCTTGTCCTTACGATTGGGAAAATAAAGATTCTTGGCTGTGGGTTGATCCAGGCGGCCTGCTCATCGTGGATGACCACTGCGGCGCAAAATTCAGCATTTTGGATGGCAGTCCCGTCGAAGGTCTCACCTCCTTGTCCTTAAAACACTACAAATGTAGATATGATGGCGTAGCCTTGTTGGTTTACAATTGAGGCATCATCTCATAAACCAACTGCACCATGTGGGGGCCGGCAGCAGCGGCGGCTTTCAAAACCTCATCGTGGGAAGCTCTTTCAACGACTCCCACAATGCCCAAGTCGGTGATGATGGACAACGCAAAAACTTCCATTCCACAATGACGAGCCACAATGGTTTCGGGAACCGTTGACATTCCCACCGCATCACCACCCATCGCGTGGTACATTCTATATTCCGAGGGCGTTTCAAAACACGGACCAGTCACTCCGACATACACTCCTTCTTGGATATGGATATTTAACTTTTGTGCCGTCTCAAAAGCAATCTTTCTGATTCTCTTTGAATAGGCTTCACTCATATCCAAAAAACGAGGGCCCCACTCATCGT
>JAKSMH010000032.1 GCA_024400715.1 Bacteroidales bacterium
TTTCATCGATGATGTTTTGCCATTCTATCAGGGAATGCCCGCATCAGCGAAACTCGCCGCCATTGGCTTTATGATTTTCGGTTGCGGCGCTGAAATGGGCGGCATTACCGTTTCCCGCGGTATCGTGAAATGGTTCAAAGGCCGTGAAACCGCATTGGCAATGGGTTCCGAAATGGCTCTTGCCCGCTTGGGTGTGGCTACCTGTATGATCTTCTCGCCTTTCTTCGCCAAACTGGGTGGAGAAATCCACGTTGACAACTCAGTCAAATTCGGTGTTGTCCTCCTCTGTATCGCCCTTATGATGTTCATCATCTATTTCTTTATGGATAAGAAATTGGATGCCCAGACTGGTGAAGCCGAAGAACAAGATGATCCTTTCAAAATCAGCGACATCGGCAAGATTCTCTCCAGCCTTGGTTTCTGGTTGGTTGCTTTGCTTTGCGTACTCTACTATTCCGCTATTTTCCCATTCCAAAAATATGCCGTCAATATGCTGCAATGCAATTTGACCCTTGTTCCCGGTGAAGGTTTCTGGGCAAGTAACGCCGTTACCATCGTACAATATATTATTATGCTACTGGTAGCCATTGGTTCTTTCGCAAGTAACTTTTCAAAGAAAAAAACGGCTAAAATCGGTTTGATGGCTATGGCCGTGGTTGCTCTCGTAGTTTACTGCTATATGGGTTATATGCGTGGCACGGCAGAAACCATCTTCGCCGTATTTCCATTGTTGGCCGTTGCCATTACTCCTATTTTGGGCAATTATGTTGACCATAAGGGAAAAGCTGCTTCAATGTTGATGATTGGTTCAATCCTATTAGTTATCTGCCACTTGACATTTGCCTTCATACTGCCTTTGTGCAAAGGAAGCGCGGTTGGAGGCACCGTTGTAGCATACGTCACCATCCTTGTTTTAGGGGCATCCTTCTCATTGGTTCCTGCCGCTTTGTGGCCTTCTGTTCCAAAATTGGTGGACGAAAAGATTATCGGTTCTGCTTACGCCCTTATTTTCTGGATTCAAAATATCGGTTTGTGGCTCTTCCCACTTTTGATTGGCAACGTCTTGGAATCAACCAATGTCAACAACACTGCCGTTATTGCTGCAAAACAAGCCATTAAAGCTGGTGAAGAAGGCGTTCTCGTTCCTTACGACTACAAATGGCCTCTCGTTATGTTGGCTTGCCTTGGTATTGCCGCACTGCTTATTGGCGTTTACCTCAAAGCCGTTGACAAGAAAAAAGGTCTGGGTTTGGAAGAACCTAACATCAAAGCTGAATAATTTTCAACTTATCATAGAAAAAGGAGACCCGAAAGTCTCCTTTTTTTGTGTTTATAACAAAAACTGATTAAAACTCTCCCTTATAAAAAGCTTGAACTTGCACATAGCTTGGTTCATAATAAGCACTGGCATTATAATTATCTATAACATCACAAATAGGAGAAGCATATACATTTTGAACGCCTTCAACCCAATTTCCATCTGTTGCAATAGAACTTACCAATCGTGCATAAATCTTCCCCATTTGTGTTTCAGAAGGATAACGATCAGTAAAACGAGAATCTATTTTGGTCACATCAAACACACCTCTTTCTAATTTAAATTCTTCTACCCAATCAGAAACTACTTTTTCCGGATTCAAACAATGTAAAGACTCCGCTATAGAAAGTTGTCTTTCAAGACCTTTTTTACCGAGTTTTTGAACAACATATTTATTTCTTTGTTTAATATGCCGAGCTACACGTTCTATCATATAACATACAAAGAATAAATCATTGTATTTTATGTCTTCTTCGGGAAAATAAATGTTTTTCATAATTCGTATGAAGTAATAAACGTTAAGGTTTGAAGTGCTTTTTCTGTTGCAAACAACATCTGATGCGTGGGATGTTTGAATTTTACCAAGATCCAAAAAGCTTCTCTTGAAATTTGTCCGGATAAAAAGTCTTCTACATAATCCCAAACCTCATCGTCTGCCATAGGACCCTCCACTATATCGTTTGCATGGCATACCCCATTTCTACATGCAGCAATAAAATCAAGCCACTCTTCCGTCATCTTTTCAAAAGACTTAATTTTCAGATTTTCAATTGGTTCATATTCATAAACACAAACAATATGCGGATTGCGTTTTGTCAAAGCCCATCGTTGAGCTTGGCGCTCAATACTTGTACAATAAAAACCGTAACCAAAATCTTTCGTAAAACCCGATTTTAAAATTTCTGGTTTATCAATAATGGCATCTGTCCCGTGGTATAGTTTCATTTTGCAAAATTGAAAGTGCAAAAATACTCATTTTCTCAATAAGGATGTCGGTTTTTGTAAGACATCTTTACAAGTGACGAAAAACAGCTTGCTATTTGTTCTTTTCCAGCACTTTTCTCCAAATAAGGAAATTTTCAGAATGGTAACGTTTTTTGTATGGTACCCCTTGCTTAACGGTTTCGCCATTGGCATCTTTGTATTGTATCAGAGAGGCACCACCCACCAAAGAAATGGCTTCTTCAACGCCAAGGTCAACCAAGGCCTGTGAAAAATCGTGGAAAGATTCCTCGTCTTGTGTAATAACCACTTGCAACTCACCTTGACGGTAACACAAGGCCTTTCGTTGCGACTTTCCCTTGGGTGGAATGGAAATCAATTGACCTCCGCTAACCAGCGAATATTGACGGAAGAAACTTCCGTTTTGCTTAGTACATGACAATTTTTTAGATGGGCGTAAATGATAGATTTTCAGTCGATAATATTCCGAAAATCGGTATGTCGTAGTCGTTCCGCCACCTTATCCATTTCTCACCGACGAACTCCCTGTCGGCCAGCAGGCAGTCAATGGTGTCCAGACCGAAAAGGCTGATGTAGCGTTGCACGAGGTCGATGCGTTCCTGGGTGTTGGAGGTTCCCTTTTTGGGCAGCATGGTGAACAGCAGCGGATAGGCGACGCCGTCGTGGACGACAGCGAGCATGAAGATGTCACACCGTCCTGGCCTTGCATAGGGCCATCATAAACAGCGAAATCAGCTTGATATGGGCAAGATTGAATCTTTTTAGAAAACGAAAAAGCCAATTTCAAAATAATATTGTATTTTTGCGGACTGATTTTTGGAAAAGTGTATCAAAATCACATATTTTCGTTTGGAAAAGTGTTAATTTTATAACTAAAAATGTTTGGAAAAGTGTAATATGATAGTCAGAAAACTTGATAAACACATTGAAAACCACTATGTTAACAACAACTCCGCCGTGTTACTGGTGGGCGCGCGGCAAGTCGGAAAGACTTATGCCAGTAGAAAATACGCGGCAAGGCGAGGATTGAGGTTAGTGGAAATCAATTTTTTTGAAGACCCTTCGGCCTTGACCATTTTTGAAAAGGCAAAAGACGCCAAGGAGATTTTACTTCGCATCAGTGCCTATACACATACCGAACTAATACCAGGAGACACGCTGATTTTTTTCGATGAAGTGCAAAAGTCTCCAGATGTGATTACGTGGATAAAGTTTTTAGTGGATGATGGCAGTTACAAATATGCCTTGTCGGGAAGTCTGCTGGGGGTGGAATTAAAAAACATCCGCAGCATACCCGTTGGATATATGGCTGTAAAAGAGGTATTTCCTCTTGATTTAGAGGAATTTAGCCGTGCGATTGGCATCAGTGATGACGTAATCAAACATATTCAGACCGCCTGGGAAACAAAAACGTCGGTTGATGACATTGTGCATAAAACGATGATGAAAGTAACATCGCTTTACCTGCTCATTGGCGGGATGCCTGCGGCCGTTCAAGCATACATAGAGAGCAACAACATACAGATTGTACAAGCCAAACAGCGAGAAATTCTTGACCTATACAAGTGGGATATCAGTCAGTACGATCCCGCAAACAAATTTTACATTAACGACATTTTCGACATCATTCCTTCAGAGTTGGATGCCAAGAACAAAAGGTTCGTCCTGAAAAACTTGAATGAACACAGTCGTTTTTCAAAATACGAGAATGGTTTTCTTTGGCTCCAGAATGCAGGAGTTGCACTCCCGACTTATAATGTGGAAGCACCGACTTCGCCGCTGAAATTGGAAGAACAGAGAAATTTGTTCAAACTATTTTCCAATGATGTCGGACTTTTGGCTGTTCAGTATGCACAAAATATTGCGATAAAGATTTTGCAAGGGGAGGTCAACATCAACAATGGTGCCATCTATGAAAATCTCACAGCACAAGAATTAAAGGCCCACGGGTACAACCTATATTATTTCAACAGCAAGAAGCAAGGAGAAGTTGATTTTTTATTGGAAAATGATGCCCGAATCACACCGGTGGAAGTGAAATCGGGCAAGGACTACAATCGTCACCGCGCACTCAACAACATTATGGACAACAAGTTGTACAATCTTTCCGAAGCAATAATTCTAACTTGTGATAATGTTAAAATTGCTGGCAAACTATCATACCTCCCCATTTATATGCTGATGTTTCTGCAAAAAGAACCATCCTCTGAGGAGATGATTTACAAAATCGAGATTCCTCAAATCCGATTTTGATGAACGGATTAAGGAATTCGGCTAAACGGTTAATTGGGACGAAAAGGGAAAGGACTAAAGGTTAAACAAGATCAACAATTCAACAACTCAGCTTACTCTCCCAGCTCGCAAAAAGTGAACGCAACAAAAACGGACAAGCCCTCCCTTTAGGAAAAACTACTTTGTGCCGCAAAGTTACTATTTTTTCGCCCCTTCGTGCCTACATTTTTGAGAGTAACATACACTCCTTCATTTCACCATTTCTACCTTTCAGTTGGCACTTTTCTCCAAATAAGGAAATTTTCAGAACGGTAACGTTTTTTGTATGGTACCCCTTGCTTAACGGTTTCGCCATTGGCATCTTTGTATTGTATCAGAGAGGCACCACCCACCAAAGAAATGGCTTCTTCAACGCCAAGGTCAACCAAGGCCTGTGAAAAATCGTGGAAAGATTCCTCGTCTTGTGTAATAACCACTTGCAACTCACCTTGACGGTAACACAAGGCCTTTCGTTGCGATTTTCCCTTGGGCGGAATGGAAATCAACTGACCTCCGCTAACCAGCGAATATTGACGGAAAAAACTTCCGTTGTTTTCAATGGCACGCTCCAAAAGCACCGTTTCAAGTTGTCGGCCCAAGGTAATATCGTCACCGATAATGGCACAAAAACCATATTTTGAATGTCCTTTAGATATAAGTTCACCATTATATACAAACGCCCCAACGGGAAGGTCTTTGTCCCTGCGGATATCGGCGGCTTGGACAAGCAACATAATATTGGTATCTTGTGGCATTTTCCCCAAATGAAGCGACAACTGGCAGCCCCTCGGAATGAAAATCCGCATAGGAATATCATTGATGATAGTATCTTGAATGACAAGACCCGGTTCCGCGGTTTTTGTCTCCACGACATTTTTTTCAGAATACACCACCACACTGTCTATGCTGTCGGCAACCGGTTGGGAAGATATTGTTGCACGTTGGGAAAAGACAAGGTAGACCAGCACCACCAAAATGATGAAAATCAGAACGATTAAGGCAAAAATGACCATCTTTTTCTTGTCAAAATTGCGAAACAACTTATGACGATGGGCGGGATTGGTGTCTTCCTCGAACGGACCGCCACCGCCAAGTACGCGAATTTCGTTGTCCGACATTGCGTCTTGTGTTATATCCTTATTCATTTGTCTGTTCATTTTTGATTCGTTTTTCAATATATTGTTTCAACTCGCGCAATGCCTCCTTGGGAGGAGAAAACTCTTGTTGTACTTTGTCAAAAGACCTCACAATCAACTGCTGTTTTGGCAAATTAATGACAAACAGATACTCCTGATTGATGATTAAGCCACGACCTATGCGGATGAAAGTGGCGGCAGCACCGCCTAATTGCCGGGAAAGCATTTGCTCCACCTGCCCCAACTGATACGTAACCAGGTGTTCATTTCCATCTGACAAAAACAGAACGCAATAATTGCCCGCCGCCTTAATCGCCAAAACGTCACTGGCCGATACACGTATCAGATCCGTTGCGTTGCTGATGATAATTTCGTTTGTCATATAGAAGAATTTGCTGCAAAATTACAGCTTTTTTTGGTAATAGAAGATAGTACGGAGTTTCAATTCATACAGTTGAAACGGCAACTCATACATTCCACAAGGGTAAAATGATTTTAGGAGCATTATAGCTTGTAATTTTGCCGCGGTTTTCAATGAAAAAGGAAACAAAAAGAAAATTCACATCATATTCTTATTCATTATGAAAAACATGGGAAAAATAAAAAATTTTTACGCTTTTGCAAACCGAAAATATTTGTATTTTTGTGACGTCAATTTTAAGAAATACGAAGCGTTATGCTCGTCTTGCTAATGGAAATGTGAGAAACTTCTATGATGTGCAAGAAAGTATAACGGTTCGCGCTGTTATAGCGTGGACTGTTTACCATGTCTGCATATCAGGGTCTATCTCACAACCTCCATTAGAAGATGCGGTATATCAGTACCACGCTTCTTTTATATCTCTCCATTTAGGTACTGTGTGGAGATAATTTAAGGTAAAAAAATGAAAATAAAATTAATTTGCACTGTGTGGATAGCCGCCATGCTTTCTACTGCGACTTTCGCTAAACAATCAGAACCATCTTCCACTATTATAGAAATTATAAACAGTGGACAACACAAAATCAACGGATACAAGTATTTATGTATGGAAAATCAAGGTAATCAATATGATCTTGAAAATAAATTTAATGCCTTTTTTGAAAGCATCGGCTTCACCATCCTCACGGAAGATGAAGAAGAAGAACTTCCTGAAAGCGAAAGAATATATGTTCTGTATGGCACATACTTCCATAAAGCTGTCCCTGACGCTCTTAACAATACAACTTTAACCTTAAGAAACAAGGATGGAAAAATTATTTTCAGTTCAACTAGAGAATCAGCTTGTTTTATAAGTGTTAAAAATTGTGTTCGAAAAGGCTCTGACAAAATTATTGAGGAAATTAGGGCACTAAATTATTCTTTTGATCCCTCTATTGTAGCAAAATCAACAAAAAATAAAAATTACGATGATGGGGTTAACACAAAAAGTTTTGACAAGTAAAAAAAGCAGGGAAGCCGAAAACTGCATTATAGAGTAGGTAAAAAAAGTTGTGCCCGACACGGATAAAGGGTTTTTATTATGAAATTTAATAAAATTGAAATGACAGCAATAATGAATATGGCACATGCCATGATTATTGCTGATGGGAAAATTGAAGATACGGAAACTAGTATTATTTCGTCTGAAATGATTAGATTTGGAATACCATTGAATGATTTTAAAGAGATTTTTATCAAAGGAAGAGATATGGATCCTGCATTTGCTATTGAAATTGTATCTAAAATGACATATGAACAAAAAAAATATGTGGCAGCCTACCTTGGAACAATTATGTCTATAGATGAAAATATTAATGATAAAGAATTGGCATTATGGAGGTTGTTGTCAAATTTATGTGGATTGCCATCAATGTCAGTAATAGATGCAGTAAAGTATATGACAGAATTTTAAATTATAAGATCCAATTATTTATTGGACTGAAAAAATATAATTTAGATAATAATTATGGTAGCAATTTTAATTATCCTTGCAATCGTTTTCTTGCTAATTAGTGTGTCATTGCATAAACATGCAGACAAACAAGAAGAAAAATTTAACAATCGTCCTTCAACTATAAGCTCTCCTTCAGTTGATTTATTCACAAATCAGAAATATGCGATAATCAATGTATTAGCATGTGCACAAGGTACCAACTCTATTAGCGCAAATAGCGATGAAGTTAATAACATTCTAAATCAATGGCTTTCTAGATTAGGGCTGAACAAATCAGACGTTGAGAAATCTATACTTCTTTCAATGAACTTTTCTCCTGAAAAATCTGTCCAAATTATAAGGAATTCGATGATTGAAATTAAAGATAAGGATTTTGTCCGTTCTGTTTATCGTGATGTAGATCGTATAGCACGAATCTCTGGAGATGAAGACACAATTGAGTTTATGAAAGATTTGTTTAACGACATCCTCACCCATTAATGTTAGTGAGGGTGACTAAAAAGTCCACAATGACGTTTTATTATTCGGACCCCCTATCTGAGAGAAGTTTCAAATATTAAAATATCAGAGGGTTAAAAAACTTTTTAGTCACCCTCACTAAGTTATTTTATTGC
>JAKSMH010000320.1 GCA_024400715.1 Bacteroidales bacterium
TCATACCCCGTGCCTGCACACAAATCAAATATCCAAAGCACTTGGCTTGGACAACTCATGATAAAGGTTGGAAGACATTCTTTGGCATAGTTTTCAAATATTTCCACTTTGGTGATTGTTCCTTCTTCAAACGGTTGGGCATGTAGGTTTTTCGTTGGCATAGTCCTGGATGTTATATTGTGATTATATTATGCATAATTTGAAACACATGCGTCAAAATTTGAGATTTTATGAGAAGACTTTCGTTCAAGCTTCCTATCCCTGCGAACAAATCGATAAATGTATATTTTTTATTCACCATATATTATCATTTTTTACTTTTCAAACAGCTTCTCCCTGTGCCACTTTAAAAACCGCTTGTTCGGCAAGTGTTCTTCGGGCAGGGAGATTTTTTATTCAATTATTATTCTTGGGTCATCACCTTTTTATTGTTCAAATGTTAGAGTTATTATTTTCAATCACCACCCATTTGCCACCTTTATCAGGACCATCGCGTCGGATAACACCCAATGTTTGAAGCTTTGCAAGATCGCGCTTAATGGTTCTTTCCGACACCTTTAACAATTTGGAAAGTGTAGTGACATTTTCAGTGACATTTTCAGTGACATTTTCAGTGACATTACTTTGTCCGGATCTTATTAGCTGCCGCAGTATATTCTTTTGTCTGTCAGTCAGTTGAACTAGTGACAGACTGGTGACATTACCGGAGACAACATCTCTCCAGACCGTTACTTTTACTCCGCCATCCACAAGCTCAATTGTTGGGAGTTTCAGCCCCGCGGTCTTGAATCCTTCCATAATTTTCCTGTAACCAAGTCCCCATCGGTCAATGAATCCCGCTTTGAAGAAAGCAAAAGCGATGTTCTTGTTTCTCGGTTTAGACGCGTGGCGTTGCATAAGCGTTTCGGGCGTATAACCCTCAGGCAATGTTCCGTCATTCCAAACCTCTATGCGGTCGTCATACACATGCATTTGGATAGTTGCACCCGTATATAATTTGTGGGCTATCGCATTATAAAGTATCTCTCTGAATGCCTTGTCGGGTATTTCAAGCGTTTCTATTCGTTGCATCCCCTCAAACCGGACCGGAGCATGAAGATACTTGAAACGAAGCACATCCATCACCTTGTCGGCCATCTGTATGATGTTTCCATCAATGATGTCTTGTTCCAAAAGGTCGCCCTCGTCTTTCCCGAATCTGCCGATCTGGAACTCCACCCCCGCAAAGTATTTCTGCGGATTTTTAGCAAACAGCAGCAATGCGGCATTTTTGAGATTGCCGTCATCATCCAGCAAGTTCAAGTTCTCAAGAATGTCGTGTGTGGATGCCGACAATTCAGCAGCATCGATACGACCGCTGTTGATTCCTTTTTTGATGAAATAGTCAACAGCATTCCGGTCAATACAGTCAATCGAAGCTTTGGCATGACTGATATCATCCCACGAACGTCCCAATTTCCGAAGGATGAACTCCTGAAGAGCCGCACCTTTCAATTCCTGTTTGGTACTGCCACTGCGATAATAGTAATGTCCGTGATAACTGATTGGCACACTGTTCGGCTCCACTTGGATTTCAATATAATCGAGTCCTTCGGCTTTCAGCAGATTGACATCAGCTACAATGCCAAGATGCGTTACAATCTTGTTTGGAATATCCTCCATCAGCCGTTCGCAATCTTTCACACCGACAACTTTTTTATCGTTATCAACACCAATATAGACACAACCGCCTTGCGCGTTGGCAAAGCCACAGATCCATTCAAGGTATCTGTCATTCCACGACTCCTTATATTCTATATTTTGCGATTCGCTATCCATTTTCTCGTTTTGTTATTTGCTCACTTTTTTGAAGCAGTCTGTTCTTCTACTTTCTCAATATTTAATTACTGAAGTTTTTATTTTCGCGCCCCGCAAACAAATCGATGAATGTGTATTTTTTATTTTCGGGCATAATTTTTACAATTTTACCACCTGCCATTCTCAAGTTGTCAGTTTTTAAT
>JAKSMH010000321.1 GCA_024400715.1 Bacteroidales bacterium
GCACTTGAACCAGCATTTTCCTATTACCAAGCTGTAACGGAAGGGGACATTTCTCGTGTTGATAGCATTAACCGAAGTCCAGCACGTGCGAAACGCCTTCTGCGCTCCCTCGCCCGACATCAGGGATCTCAAGTGACTATTGCCGGTATCAAAGCCGACATGTCGTCAAATGACACGGCTTCATTAGATGTCGATACAGTTTCTTCCTACATTGATGTATTGAAAAAAATATTTGTCATTGAAGACATGGAAGCCTGGAATCCAAATCTCCGTTCAAAGGCTGCCATCAGATGCAGCGACACAAGATATTTTGTGGATCCATCCATCGCCACGACCGCCTTGGGAGCTTCCCCCACCGATTTGCTCAACGATCTCAATACAATGGGACTGATATTTGAAACAATGGCAGTTCGTGACCTCAGAACCTGCGCAGACGCTCTTGATGGGGAAATTTTCCATTATCGCGACAGCAATGGACTTGAATGTGATGCCATCATACATTTGCGCAATGGACAATATGGTCTTATAGAAATTAAGTTAGGAGGAAAGAACCTAATAGACGATGGTGCTATGACATTAAACAAATTCGCATCAACCATCGATACGGACGCAATGAACACACCTTCTTTCAAGATGATCCTAACAGCCGTCGGCAATCTGGCATACAAACGCAACGATGGAATATATGTCGTCCCCATTGCCTGCCTCAAACCATAACTTTCCACTTTAGACTCTCATCTTTCATCTAAAAAAAATGCAAACCAAAGAAAACCAATCTAATGTCGCCAATCACGGTCTCGTTCACGTCTTGTGCATCATCTTAACATTTTGTTGTCTTCAAGGGCAGGCGCAAAGTGGAGGCTGGGCTTGGTGGAACGATCTTGCCAATTGGGATGGCAAAACGCCCTGGCAATACTACCTCACGTATTCTCCACGGTATTTTGGCCCCAATGCATTTCCTGTCCCCAAGATGGGCGACGGGAAAGTTCCTGACAAACTGATTGTGGATGCAGCCGTTGAACAATACTGGGGTTTTGGCGATAATGCCACCGACTTGAATTTAAGGATAGACATTCCGCTATACCCCAAATACGTCAATTTGGCAGTATGGATGGTTCCGGTCGAATACTTCAACACCTCAATAAATGTGAGGAATGAGCGTTTTATGAGGACCAAAGACCCCAAAGGACTTGCCGTAGGCGATGTGTATATACAGACTGGCATTCAGATTTTGCGAGACCGTCCCAAAGCCCCTGACCGCAGCCAGATATTACGACACGCCCGGTTATTTCTTCGATGCCACAATTGGAAAAACCTTCGTTTTTGAAAAAAACAAGCACCTTCGTTCCATAGCTGTTTCCGGTCGTATAGGTTTTCTCTGTTGGCAATCCATACGGATTGACCATGCCATGCAAGACGATGCCGTAGTTTACGGCATCCGTCTTGGAATCAACACCAACCACTGGCAATACGAAGCTGATTTTAGTGGCTATCAGGGATGGATTCACAACGGCGACTGTCCGATGGTACTCCGTGCCCAAATTGGTCGGACCTTCAAGGGTGGCCATACCATTTATATGGGTGGACTTTTAGGTTTTCAAGATTATCGATATTATGCCGTAAGCATAGGTTACCGTTTTTCCACCGCCGTGAATTTATTCGGTTCCAAAAACAAGAGGAAAAACGAGGCGAATATGAAACTGTAATCCGCAAAGCGGGGGTGGGGCTGAGAAAATTTCAACTGACTTTGTTTGCGTGGATTATTGTGATTTTTGGTGTCATTTTCATAGAAACTCACTATTACCTAATCACTTTTTCTAAATGTTTATAGGAAAACATGTAAATATGTAACAAAGTAATGATAAACAACAAATTACGTTTCACCTCTAAACAAAAAACGAAAGTCAATGTTCTCTTGATTATCAAGCAGTTAAACATCACCTTCATATTACCTTCAATGTACCCACACATCACTGACATCAATAAGGATATCAATAACG
>JAKSMH010000322.1 GCA_024400715.1 Bacteroidales bacterium
GATAGACAAAAAGAAACGAAGAAACTTATTATTCTCCTTTTGCGTTATAGTCGGCATTGATTAAATTCATTGCCTTGAAAAATTTATGTAAGAAAATAAAAGGTCCAATAAAGATCAGTGAACCAATGAATCCCCAACCCCAAAATGTGCCTGCACCAAAAGAATAGTCAATTCTTCTGCCATGCAGTTCGTCGCCCATTCGGTCACAGATGTTATTAATCCAAAGAAGCGGAACGATACCTAATGTAAGCCAGGAAAGAACAAAAAATACCAGACAATAGTGGGTTGTGTAGCACCCGTCGTGCTTGCTTGCAACCCAGTTAATCTCAGAGGAAATGTGCGAAAGACAAACTATGGAATAGATGCCCAAAGTGATAAAAGACAAGAGGATATATTTCAACAATCCCCGATTGGTACGTAAAGGTTCCATAAAATTAATATTTCAGATTTGACTTGGCAAAGATACAGCTATTTTAACAAAAATGAATAAGCGTTGAATTTATAGGTCTTATTTCTGAAGACTTTCTAAAAAAGATTCCGTAGCATAGAGCGGCACATTCTCCATCCATTGTTGATCTTCGTATGGTTTGAGAGAAAATCGCACAGCCTTCAGCTGTTGCGCTTGAAAGTCGTGATTCACAAAAAGAGACAGCGATTTGCTTTTGACATTTTCGGCAGCTTTGACTTCGACAGGAACTATGCGTTCCTCTGTCTGTATTAAAAAGTCAATCTCCATCGTGGAGTTATCTTTGCTGAAATAAAAAGACTTTGTGTCTAATGCGGAGCAGATATGTTGAAGGACGAAATTTTCGGCGAAAGCACCTTTAAATTCCACGAATGCGTAGTCGGCCAGCAACAACATATTGGGATTGGCCTCAGTTAAACAGGCCAGCAATCCGCAGTCAAGCAAATAGAGCTTAAAAGAGGCGTTGTCGGCATAAAATTTGAGTGGTGGCGTTGGAATTTTACATTTTTCCACCCTAACGACGAGACCCGCATCAACCAGCCACTGCATAGCAGCTTCGAAATCCTTGGCACGAGCACCCTTTTTGATGGAGCCGTAAAAAAACTTCTTGTTTTCCAAAGACAATTGCGTGGGAATGCTTTCCCATACTTGATGGATACGCTGTATCTGGGTTTTGGTATGTTTGGACATATCAAGATAATATGTTTCGAGAATCTCGTGCTGAATACTTCTCACCGCCTTCACATCGCGGGTATTGACATATTTTGCAACGGCTTCTGGCATTCCCCCAACGAAATAGTATTGTCTGAGATATTCGACAAGCGGTTCGTGCAATGGTTTCACGGCTTCCCAATCCAAGGCATTGAGCACCTCCACCCACCGGTGTTTCCCGCAGGCGAGCAGGTACTCGTTGAATGTCATAGGGTACATTTTGAGCATATTGACCTTGCCCACGGGGAAGGACTCGTTTTCTTTGAGTTGGATGCCTAAAAGGGAACCGGCCACGACCACGTGCAGTGAGCGACAGTCTTCGCAGAAATATTTGAGAGCAGAAATACCGTTGGCGACTTCCTGTATTTCGTCAAAAAACAGCAAGGTTTCACCGATAGTGATTGACACATCGCAGTATCGTTCTATTTCGACGATAATCCGGCGAATATTGAAATCTCGGAAGAGATTGGTAGCGAAAGCGTCTCTATGGCAATTGACATAGACCAGATTTCGGAACTCATTTTGGCCGAATTTTTTAAGGATATAAGTTTTGCCCACCTGCCGAGCGCCCAGTAAAATAAGGGGTTTTCTGTCCTGCTTGTTCTTCCAGGACAAAAGCTGTCGATAAATTGTCCGTTCCATAGATCACAATCTTTTTTCACTGGCAAAAATACACTTTTTTTGTGGAATAAAAATAAATATTACACACTTTTTATGTGGAATATTTTAGAAAAACAACACTTTTATTGGGTTATAATGATTTTTTTATTATCGGA
>JAKSMH010000323.1 GCA_024400715.1 Bacteroidales bacterium
CAGTTGGAAATCGGGCGGAATTCCACCAATGTGGGACGGAAAGACAGCCGAAAGGATTATTGACATAATCATCAGCCAATTGTAAAATGAAGATACTTGTTGTAACCCAACACATATTTCCCATACAGACACCTCGGTCAATACGAAGCACTGAACTGATAAAAGAACTTGCACGGCGCGGACACGATGTCACGGTTTATGCCGTATTAGGCAAATACGACTATCGTTCATTTCAGCAACAGACAGGCATCAGGGTGAAAAACATACCCATAAAATGGGAGAAATCGCCATACAATAGCGACGGAAGCAACAACCGCACATTTATTGACAAAGTAGCAAGCCATCTGCTTAATAGACTTGAATTCCCGCTATTTGAATTCTACTTCCGAATTGCCGAAATCATAAAGCACGAAGAGCGCTTTGACGCATTGATATCCATTGCGGCGCCACACCACATTCATTGGGGGTGCGCAAAAGCAAAAATAGAGAGCCCCGATTCATTTCCAAAGATTTGGATAGCAGATTGTGGCGACCCGTTTATGAAAAACGGCCAAGCAAAAGAGCACTTGAAATTTTTTGCGAAATACGAACATTCATTCTGCAAAAACTGCGACTACATTACCGTTCCTGTAAAAGAGGCAATTGATGCTTACTATCCTGACTACCGAAAAAAAATCAAGGTCATCCCACAAGGCTTCGACTTCGATTTGGAAAACATCGCCCGCAAACCTGTTCACAACGACATACCGACCTTCGCCTTCGCTGGGATGTTCTATCCTGACATCAGGAACCCCAAGCCGTTTCTTGACTATCTGGCTACAATTGACAAGGATTTCAGGTTTATTGTATATACCCGATACACTGATTTGCTAATCGGGCACCAAAGTTTACTAAAAGACAAACTAGTAATAAAAGCACCCATTCAAAGGTTGGAACTAATAGAGGAACTGAAGAAAATGGATTTTCTGGTAAACATAAAGAACATAAACAGTCCCAACCAAATACCGAGCAAACTGATTGATTATGGCATCGCCAACAGGCCAATACTCGACATCAATCCACAAGGCATAGACACTCAAGCCATTGACCAATTTTTAAGCGGAGATTATTCTAAAGAATTGGTAATAAATGACATTGAGAAGTACCACATTAAGAATGTAGTTGCGCAATTTGAAGGACTTATGGATTTTTCTTGACCCCCGCCCTACTCCATCAAACTCTTGACGTCAACCATTTTGTACACTCGGTCGCCACGACGCACAAGGTCGGTTGTGGCAATGGACAATGCCTGACCTTTCACTGCCACATCGGTTGGCTCCAAATCGACACGCATCTCCCCTACTGTATGTTCGTAAACTCCTGTGGTTTCGCCAATTATCAATATCTGGTCACCTGTATGCAACTCGCCACTTTCGAGAGTTATCTCGGCAACATTGAGTTTACCGAAATAGTTGGTGCATTTTCCTATGAACTCCTTGCGCTTGGTTGCCTTTGAGCCATAGACACCGCTCCACTCGCCCAACTTTCGGCCAAGATAATATCCATCCCAAAAACCGCGGTTGAAGACGGTGCGCAGACGCTCAGTCAGAGCGTCAATGGTCTGCTGGCTGAACGAGCCGTCGCAGACAGCATCAATGGCCTTGCTGTAACTCTCGACCACTGTCTTCACGTACTCTGGGCCACGGGCACGGCCTTCGATCTTCAGCACCGAGACGCCTGCCTTAAGCACACGGTCGATGAACGGAAGTGTGCAAAGGTCCTTTGGCGACATTATGTACTTGTCCTCAATCTGCAGCTGCTGGCCACTCTCACAATCGGTCACCTCGTAACCGCGACGGCACGGCTGGAAACACGACCCGCGATTGGCCGAACGTCCATATGGGTGAAGGCTC
>JAKSMH010000324.1 GCA_024400715.1 Bacteroidales bacterium
TGGCATGTTTTTTCTGGGACAGCACTTCGCAAAGACCTATGGGGGGATCATTGGACATTTTCCTTTTCTCAATGCCCATCGTGATTCCGAAAGAGTCGTTCTTATTTTCTTGGATGGTAACGACCGGGCGGAATTCTCCGGTGATGTTATGTAGTTTTGACAGCCAGGAGGCAATATTGCTGCCGATGGAGTTGTTTCCCGCCTTGTTTTGGTCTATAATATTATGACAAAAAAACAACAGATGGCAAGGATTACCTGGAATTTCTTTGTTGCAAAATCGAACCAATTGGGTGATAAGAAATGAGAGGGTCTCGAGGCCGGGATGGGCGACATACTTGAATTTTCTACGGGTCGGTGCTCCTATGACGACTCGCCAGATATTGGGAGGCGTGATAGTTTCGCACTTTTGCACGATTTCGCGCACACCCGCATCGATCATCGCGGGAATCCAGCGTATTTCAATGGCTTGGTCCTCCGATATATAAATTTGCGGCACAACGGCACCGTTCAGCAATAATGTGGCAGCGGTGATGGCAAGACGGTAGGTGGCCGCCACACTTGGCGTAAAATACGGCAGTTGCTCTACGTCTAAACGGAAAATGGCACGTAATGAATTAATTTCATCATACATCGCATTATTGAAAAACATTTGTTTTTCTCCGGTCTCATTCATAACGAATTGAATTTCCGTATGCTTGTCAATAGGTATCATAATGTCTTGTCTGTAGAAACCGATTTTGGAGGGATTTGTGAACACCTTGCTGACATTTTTGGCTATAACTTGAATTTGGTGCTCATAGTCCTCCCTGAAATCCCGCTCGGCCTCAAAACTCGGTTTGCTTGTCAGTAATTTCGGAAGTATGGGTTTGAGGTCCTGTAAGTTACTGTATGAGATGCGTTGATAGGCATTTTCCTCGTTGAAGTCCGTTGTGGGCTTGTCAATAAGCTGCAGCAAGGAGGCAAACGTGGGCACTTCGTTGGCATCTTTGTTGACACGGATGCCACGCTTCTCCAATTCGGCCAAAATATCCAGTCCGTGAAGTTGGAATACGAGGAACGGATTATGGTCAATTTCCTTTGAAATAAGGTAGATGACAGCAGCAATGTGCTTGCAGGGAACGGCACTGTCAGGGCACGAGCACTTCATCTCCAAATCTTTCCAGGAAGTCGGGAAAATCTTGATACCTAACTCGTTCGCAATGTCCAGCACTTCCTTGTTCAGTTGGTGGTTGATGAGATTCAAAATGATAGAAGGCGTTTGCATAATTCTATCCATCAGGCAACTGCTTTCCTGAGCCGTGAACAGAGGCACGCGTAAGGAAACCTTGTATTTGCGTGTCCCTTGAACCATGGCGGTTATTACGTTTTTCTGGATGTCAAGACTGCGCACGGAGCCGTTGCGGGCGTATGTCGCCCCGCGCGGAATGCGATTGCTGTAGTCTATATGGGACAATGACTGGAGCCATTGTTCGCTCCACCAAGTTTTACCGAATTTTTCCATAATGTGCTTGTTAAAAAATATTGACGATATGTAGGGGCGGTTATTTACCCCTGTTTTTCCATCGTTTCAAATTTGGGTAATACTGGCGCAACACTTCCTTATATTCGTTGCTTGTCAGGTGCTGCCCGGAATCCTGATTGTACTGTTCTACGAATTGGGAGCAGAATTCAACCATCTCCTCCATAGTGAAGTTGCCCGTGAAGGCACCATCTTTGAAACAGTATATACAGTACTCTTTGTTTTTACTACCGTCGGCATTGGTACCGAGGATTTCATCCGTCAGCGGCATTCCGCAGCTTTGACAAAAGTTCTTTTCCATAGTAAATGTTAGATATTGATATTATTGATAAATGTGCTAATCAGTTGGTTTACCATTTCGGGCT
>JAKSMH010000325.1 GCA_024400715.1 Bacteroidales bacterium
CAGAACATCAGGCTCCAGATGCAGGCGGTGCCCCAGAGCTCATCGCGCGAGATGCCGATGAGGATCTTGTCCCCATCCCCCTCCCGCCAGTCCCTGCAGGCCAGCCCGTCGCCGCGCGCCTGGCGCCGCACACGCAGCGCGGAACCGCCAACTCCAGTGTCCTTATCAGTTGGGACATCGGCGTGGGTTTAGGCATTCTCGCTGGTGGCGTGATTTCCGAAAACGTGGGCTATCATTGGGCTTTCTGGACCGCTTGGATTGTCAACTTAGTAGGCGTAATTGCCTTTTTCGCATACGTGCGCCAAAGTTTTTTGAAGAACAAATTAAGGTAGAAAGTGCGGCCATCTTCTTCGAATAAAAATAAATTATTGCTATTTATCAATAAATCAAAATGATATGATTCCTCAATTTGAACAATATCCGTCACCTTGCTACATTATGTACGAAGAGGCCTTGGAGGCCAATCTGCAGTTGCTGGATTTGGTGCAGCAGGCCGCCGGCGTATCGATTATCTGCGCGCTTAAGGGTTTTGCCTTTTGGCATTCGTTTCCTCTGGTAAAACAGTATTTGGCGGGGGCAACGGCCAGTTCAGTCAATGAGGCCCGACTGATTGTGGAAGAAATGGGTTGTGAGGCACATACTTTTGCGCCAATTTATCGCGAAGAGGAATTTGAAACGCTGTTGGCCTATAGTAGCCATTTGACTTTTAACTCTTTGAGTCAATGGGCGAAATACAAAGAAATGGCTTTGAAATTTCCTAAAAAAGTGAGTTTCGGACTACGGGTCAATCCAGAGTATTCTGAAATTGAAACCGACCTGTATAATCCGGCATTGCCAGGTTCGCGTTTGGGAATTTTGGCCGAAGACATGCCCGAGCATCTGCCCGAAGGCATTGAAGGTCTTCATTTTCACGTGCTTTGTGAAAACGACAGTTATGCCTTGGAACATTGTCTTCAACATTTTGAGCAGCGTTTCGCTCCTTGGATTAAAGAAAGCAAGTGGGTGAATTTTGGCGGCGGCCACCACATCACCCGCAGTGACTATAACATCCCTCATTTGATTGAATTGCTGAAAAATTTTAAAAGCCGATATCCCAATTTGGAAGAGGTCATTCTGGAACCCGGCGAGGCCGTGGGTTGGCAAACCGGAGTGCTGGTTTCAACGGTGGAAGATATTGTTGAAAACAAGGGAATTAAAATCGCTATGCTGAATATTTCGTTCTCGTGTCATTTGCCCGACTGTCTTGAAATGCCCTACAAACCCTTGGTTCTCGGGGCTAAAGATCCTGATGAGAAAAGCAAGTATGTCTATCGTTTGGGCGGATGTTCTTGTTTGGCAGGTGATTATATCGGAATGGGAGATTTTGCGTTTCCCGAACCCCTGGAAATCGGTGACCGCATCGTTTTTGACGATATGATCCATTATACGATGGTTAAAACAACGTTTTTCAACGGGGTTCCGCATCCCGCAATCGGTATGATTCAAAAGGATGGAGAGTTCGTTTTGTTCGCCCAACCGGGAACATATACAGATTATAAGTCAAAATTGGGGTAGTGTGACAATTTTTTTGTATTTTTGTCGGTTATTACAAATAATATTTTGTGACAAAATGAAGTTATAATTAGAAGCGATAAAAAGGTACAAGTTGAGATATGGGCAGTATTAAAGATTTTTTCAGACCGCAGCGAATGGGTTTCCATTTTGTTTTGGCATTGGGAATCACGCTCGCGATAGTAATAATTTGTCTTATTTTCTTACGGTCATATACACGACACGGAAGGGAGGTGGATATGCCCAATTTTATTGGACAAAATTGTAACGCGTTGGTGGATACCTTGCTGCCGCCCATAATGGCTACGAAAGGACGCTTGATATTGCTCAGA
>JAKSMH010000326.1 GCA_024400715.1 Bacteroidales bacterium
TGGTCTATTTCGGTATTAATGTTGTCTGTTTTGATGTGGTATTCCACGTCAAACTTATCGAGTTGCTTTTTAGCAATATCCTCGATTTTCTCTTCGATACTTTTTGCCATACGCATTCTTTTTTAGCGCATGACATTTGTTCCCTACGAACACAGAACGTGGGCGAAACCTGCCCTATACTGCGGTCGTAGGAAACCGATTGATACAGACAAGAATGCCCACGTTGTCGTGAACATTCGCAATCTGCTCTCGGTATCAATTTTGAAATTTCCTACGTTTCAGTATACTCGAACAAATAGCAAACGCTATGGTTTATATTATGTTTACTTTACTTTTTTCCTATAATTTGTGTGTTATTTTTGTTTCTATTTTTGTCATTTTTCAATTGCCTTTTATGGGCAATTACGTGAGCAAAAATAGCAAAAAAAACCTTACTTTCGGCAGGAAACCTATCAAAAGTAGCATTTTTTAATAATAATAATAAGAAAGAAAAAAATAGGCAGTTATTTAGCAATTTCATATAGAAAGAGATCCCGTCGTTGCGCTCCGTTAGGGATACGGGCTGTCTGCGTTGCATAAAGGCGGCGGCTCCACGTCCGCACAAGCTGGTATTTGTCGTGGCGGGTGGCCGGAGACAACCTTTCTATCAGGAAAAAACCTTAGTTGTGCGCGATTTGCGTGTTTATGCTGACACCTTAGAAGGAAAACTGTACCATTATAGAGACAGCAACGGTTTGGAATGCAACACAGTGCTTCATCGTCGCAATGGACAATATGCCTACCGCCGCCCCGATGGCGTGTATGTGGTGCCGATTACTACTTGCTACCCAAATCCGACAAAGTCTGACCCGCAATACGATAAATCGTCCAATCGCTCATCGGAATCGCTCCCATTTTTTTATAAAAATCAATGCTGGGTTGATTCCAGTCCAGACACACCCATTCAAAACGACCGCAACCTCGTTCAACGGCGATTTTGGCCAGTTCGGTGAGCAGCCCCTTGCCATATCCTTTCCCTCTAAATTCAGGTTTGACATACAAATCTTCAAGATAAAGGCCTGATCTGCCTAAAAAAGTGGAAAAATTATGGAAAAACAGGGCAAAACCAACTTCTTTTCCTTCGTCCAAAGCAAAAATGACTTCCGCTTTTTGTTTGTTGAACAACCATTCTTCCAAAATTTCGGGCGTAGCCACCACTTCGTCCAGCATTTTCTCGTAAACAGCCAATTCTTTGATAAAATCAAGAATCAATGGTACATCTTTTCTTTCCGCAATCCTGACATTCATATCTTTTGCTTTAAAATAATCAATTTGAAGCGACAAAAATAATAAAATTCTTCTTTCGAAAATTTCTTTCTTCGGACATTCCGGCTCCTGACACATTTTTCACCAATAAGCACATCGTTGCCTAAAAAATGCTATCTTTGCATTTTAATTTTAATTAAAATGACTTTGGAAGAAAGGATTACCCGCTTAGAAGACATTGAGGCCATTCGCTACCTGCAAGCCCAATACCAACGCTGTCTGGACACGCGCAATTTCGACGAATTAGCTTCATGCTTCACCGATGACGTGGTTTCATCGTACGGCAACGGTTCAATGTCCTATCAAGGGAAAGAAGAAGTCTTGACATTTTTGTGTCGCGTAATGACCCTCGACATGCCATCGACCCACCTCATTCACGGCGGAGAAATCGACATTATTGACGGCTCTCACGCCACCGCCAGATGGTATTTGGAAGACCACCTTTTACACAAAAAGTTCCTCGTAAAACTACACGGAGCCGCCATTTACCACGTCAACTACCACAAAACAGATGGAAAATGGCTCATTCAAGGCATCGGATATGAGAGATGTTACGAATATGTGGA
>JAKSMH010000327.1 GCA_024400715.1 Bacteroidales bacterium
TTATGATACCTTTGCGACCACGGCGGTCTTCACTTGGCGCGAAATCGTTTTGTTGGCAGCTACGGCCGTGTCGTTGCTCTATACCGTGTTTGTTGTGAAACAGCATTATGACACCAAACCGATTTTGCTTCGCAAAAAGTTGGTTACCATACACTTGATGATGCTTACGATGCTGCTGATGATGATATTCTCACCAATGGACGTTCATCATTCGGTAGGATTTTTGCTTATTCCGGCGACATGATACTTCACGATGCTTTCCCAATTGAAATACCATCGGCTTATTAACGATTTGATGATTCTTGTTTTTTTTGTTGCCTTATGTCTTTAAAAAGTCATTTTTCTGAAACAGAAATTTTGGAATGCGGTTGCGACGAAGTAGGTCGCGGTTGCATTGCGGGACCGGTATTTGCGGCTGCGGTGATTTTGCCCTTCAATTATCAGAATGAGGAAATTAATGATTCAAAGCAGTTGACGGCGGTCAAAAGACAGAATTTGAGAAACATTATTGAGCGTGACGCGTTGGCTTGGGCAGTGGGGCAGGTGTCTGAAAAGGAAATTGACCAAATCAATATCCTGAAGGCCTCTTTTTTGGCAATGACGCGTGCGGTCCAACAATTGTCCTTGAAACCACAATTGCTGCTTATTGACGGAAATCGTTTCATTAATCAGACTGACATCCCGTATCATACTGTGATAAAGGGAGATGCAACGTATTTGTCCATCGCGGCGGCTTCCATTTTGGCCAAGTGTTATCGTGACGATCTGATGGAGAACCTGCACAACGAATATCCTCAGTATGGTTGGAAAGACAATAAGGGCTATCCAACGCCAAGTCATCAGGATGCTGTTTTTAAATACGGACTTTCACCCTATCATCGAAGAAGTTTTCAGTTGAAACGGCAGTTGCGCTTGGAATTCTAAGTTCCAAAAAATCTTATTTTCCCTGTTGATGTTCTATTCTCGCGTAGATTTCTTCGTCATCTTGACCCAGAACGCGAAGGTACATTCGGATGTTTTCACAAATGCTGTCATTGGGAAATTTATGAAGAAAATCACGATATTCATATTCCGCGTCTAAATATTTATGTAGAATGTCGTCATAAATGAAGGCACGGTTTAGGTAACAGTATTTCAGTCCTTCGTAATCAGGATAGGTGGTTTGAATTCTATTAAAAATGTTGATGCCTGTTTGCGCATAATGTTCCGTGGCGTCGTCATCGGGAATTTCCTGTGTGCTTGCTTTTTTGGCCAAGATCATACTTCCAATGCCTGCCTTGTAAAGCATTTCGGCTGCGATTTCATTTTCTGGATAAACTTTGGAAAAGACAATGGCTTTTTCAATAAAATTGGAGAAAAGTTCGCCACTGATAATGTTCTGGTGATATAGGGAGTCGGCCTTGTTGTAGATTTGTAGCAATTCGCTTTGGGCTTCCCCCTCATTTTTGATGATTTCGGAAGTCCCGGGCTGTTGGGATTTGTTACAAGCCATCAACAACAATGCCAGGCAAAGAAAACAGAGTAATTTGCGCATATATTATTTGTTTTTGGTTTTATAATTCGGTCGTAATTTGCCGGAAGCGATGTCGCTGAATTTGCGTTTGAGCACCATTTTTTTGAGTTGTGACAGATGGTCGGTGAAGACCACGCCCTGAAGATGATCGTATTCGTGCTGAATGATACGGGCCACATAACCTTTGAAGTGTTCTTTGCGTCTTTGGCCTTTTTCGTCCGTGTATTCAATGTCGATTTCCGATTTCCTGGTCACGTCCTCGTGAATGTCGGGCAGACTTAAACATCCTTCGTTAAAAGTGAAGTCATCACCTGATTCATTGGTAATCAATGGATTGATAAACGCGC
>JAKSMH010000328.1 GCA_024400715.1 Bacteroidales bacterium
AAATTTTTAGGGTTAGTGAATAATTAATTACGCTGCAAAGATAATGATTTTTAGATAAATAGCAAGTCTTTTTGAAAAAAAAACGACACTTTTTCGCATTTTTTACAAAACTTTAACTATTTTTCTTATTTCTTATGCGTGCTGCAGCTCCCGTGATTGCCAGAACAGCCGGAATGATGGTGTCCGCAGTGGTCTTGATCACAGCCGTCGCCGTGGGCCGCTTTTTTCTCAACTTGGCAGCAGGCAGGCAATTTTGCCCTTGCGGCAGCATCGGCTTTGACGTTGTCGGCATTGTATCCTAATTTGCTGATTTGTTGACGAAGCATATCCGGATTGGTTTTCTTGGAATCGTAGGTGATGGTCATTTTGGAAGTCTTGGCATCGTATGAATAATCCTTGACACCTTTGAAAAATGGAACATTCTCCTTGAAAAGGTTTTCACATTTTTCGCAAACTCCGTTGGTCTGAATGACGATTTTCTGAATGGTGGTGGTTTGTGCTTTCTTGGCTTGTCCATTGTTGGCACTTTTTACGCTTTGCGCGTTTGCGGTCAGTCCCATAACGACTGCTAAAACTAAAATTGCTAATTTTTTCATTTTCTTTGTTTTTAATGTGTTTATGTTTTTTAATTAATATTGATTATTTCATAGAATATCTAAATCCGATATATCCCATAATGCCGCTAATCGGGCTGTGGATGATGGAGGCATCGAAATATTCCCCGTAAGGATTGTCAGCCGAGATGATGGGATTTGCCTGTTTTTGGTTGGCCAGGTTCTCGCCGCCGATATAGAATTCCCAAGCTTTATACTTCTTGGTGATTTGCGCATTCAGCATAAAGTAACCTTTCGATGGCGTCGGCTGGTATTCAACAGGATTCGAACTCATATCGGGCAGACGCATTTTGCTATGATACTGTAAACTCACGTTGAATTTCCACTTGTCGTACTTCGTGGCATAACTTAAACTGATAAGGGCTTTGTGCGGACTGGTCAAGGCTTTGTCCTGCAAAGTGTGGTTGGTGGTTTGCTTAACCAGGTTGTATCGATAGGCCAAAATGATTTCAAATCGTTGGATGGGATTCAGGATAAGTTCGGCTTGGGCTGAATGAGAATACGACTTGTTGCCTTTGCCGTTGAAATTACCGTTGAGGTTATAGACGTGAATGCTGTGAATGTCCTGATCCATATCGATGATGGTCTGATTGATAAAATGAGTATAATAGTAGTCTATGCTGAAAGTGGATTTGCCACCCGGCATATCAAAGCTTTGCACGAAACTAACCCCGGCGTTGTAGGCTTCCTCGGGAAGGAGGCCTTTGTTGAGGTCGGCCTTGTCGCCCTGGGCATCGTCAAAGACAAAGTCGCGGTTGCTGATAAGCAGGGATTGGTTTTCGGTGATGACATTGGAAACGCGATAGCCCTTGCCAGCCGAGAAACGGAAGGAACTGTTCTTGCCGGCTTGCCACTTGATGTGTAAGCGGGGCGTCCAAAAGAGCTTGTTGTAGGCAACATTGTAATCCAATCGAATACCGGGCATCACCACGAGTTTGTCTTCAATAGAGTAGGAGTATTCGGCAAAAATACCCGGAACCAATTCGTTCCGTTTGATGTTCTGACTTGCGGCGGCTTGGTCGGCAAGGAGTCTCGTGGATAAGAATTCGTTTACAAAATCCATCTGGAAACTTGCGCCTGCAGTGAGCTTGCTGCGCTCCAACGCACCAAAACGGTTGGAATACAGTATGTTGGCGTATCCGCTGATTTGTCTTCCCTTGTAGGGACGGTCGCCAAATTGGGAAACGTTGTCGTGAAAGG
>JAKSMH010000329.1 GCA_024400715.1 Bacteroidales bacterium
TGACCATCGACTATGAGTATCTGGCGGACACGGCCGAGGCTATGGTCCAGCTGGCTTTCGCCCAGATTATGCTTAACAAATTCTTCCAATGATTTCAAAACAGATTCTTATACCAGAATAGACAATGCCTTTCATCCATTCACCATCTTCGTCGGAATTATCTTATCGACAATCACATAAATTCCGTCAACATGAAAAATGATATTCCACTTTTTGTTTTTCGTTATCATTCTCTTCGCTTTTGGGTGGCAACGTTTTGCAACTTTCCATTGCGAATAATTGATTACATCGGCCATGTAACTTAATGCGGCAATCTCCGAAATCAGTTGATTCTTATATCTAATTGCATGTTCTGTAGTACTGATTTTTATAATAAAACCAGCTATTTCTTCTATTTCCGCAAAAACATTTTTTGAAACGGCAACTTTGTAATAATTCATATCTTTTTTAAAACAGCTTCCTCCAGTCGGTCGCTGAATTCCTCAAGGGAGACACATCCTTTGGGAGCTTGTGGATAAATTTTGGTTTTGGTATTATTTTGGTTATCAAACTGATTGTCTGTAATTTTCAAGGCTCTCATAACTTAAGTTTTTTAATTTATAACTTTGCAAAAGTACAATATTTTCCAAAAACATTTTTCAAAAAAAAGAAATCCTCTTCGATATACGACCAAAGAGGATTTCTACAATTCGCACCGCTATAACTGAAACAGCGATGTTTATATTTCTTTCTCCCGTGCCACTGCTTCGTTCGGCTGCTGCCTCACTGTGTCACTCTGAAAGACGCTCCGTTTGCGCCATTCTATGCCTTTTTTGCTAATTCTGGGGAACGGCGACCAAGCGCACAGAGCGACCGTAGGTCCGGCGGCGGCTGCCGCGGACGTTGTATTCGTCAGAGTAGAAGTAGAGGTCGTAGGCGCCGTCGGAACCGTCCGGCGTCGACGACCAGTAGTACCCGATGGAGCCGACGTAGTAGACATTAGAACCGTTGCGGTAACCAGCAGCCGGCAGTGTAATCGACGCGCCACTCGGACCTGTCACCTTATAACCATTTCCCGTCCATGCCCATTTGCAAGAAGAAACGAGTTCCTCACATTGCTCCTTCGTCGGCAACTCGTTTCCAAATTTTGACATCGCTTGATCATAGGTATAAAAACCACCTTCCTCATTCTTGTCTTTCCATAAAGTACCACTATGAAGACCTAAATCAACATAACCAGCAGGTATAGCAATCTCTTCTCCTTTTTGTTTATCTGTAACAAGGCGGACTTTACCAGAACGACTACCATCAGATGCCATGTATCCATCACCGCCAATCAAGTTATTAGCACGCATAAGATTAAGCTCTTCTTTCGTCGGCAGTCGCCATGTGCCGTAACCATATTGTTGCGATTTATTGATATTGGCAATAACGGAAGCTGGTCTGGAGTCAAAAGTACCCAAATCATTAGGGAAAACTTTCAAATAGCCATAAAGTATTGCTGGCTCTTGTTGTCTGGAAACAGGTTGCGTAGGCGTTGGTGTTGCAGGTACCGTTTGGCCTGGCTTTATAGCAATTTTTCCTGCTAATGTTTGTGCCAAAGTTCTCATATTCTCTCCATACGAACCTGTAAAGGCTTTACCTGCCGTAGCAATCACAACACCCGATTCAACATTGATAACACGAACATCAACATTATACTCACTCATCACCACATTCACATCACCAATCACAATGCAAGACAAGTTCAGCAACTTACCAATTCGCACCATCTGCGATTCTGTCAACTTAGAACGTTGCATATTCTGCTCGCTGATGACACGGTCG
>JAKSMH010000033.1 GCA_024400715.1 Bacteroidales bacterium
CAGTAATAACGATTAAAACAAATAAATATTATGACTAACGTTATCGAAGAATTAAAGCAATCTGAAGCCTTATTGGAAGGCCATTTTCTCTTGTCATCAGGAAGACACAGCAACAGATACTGCCAATGTGCCAAATTGTTACAATATCCAGACAGAGCGGCCCGCGTGTTGGCCACTGTTGCCGAACAACTCAAAGGCAAGCAGATTGATATGGTTGTTGGACCGGCGATGGGTGGCATTATTGTCGCATACGAATTAGGTCGTCAATTGGGAGTTCCCGCCATTTTCACGGAAAGAGAAGACGGAAAGATGACGCTCCGCCGTGGCTTTGAGGTAAAACCCGGACAGAAACTTTTGATTACCGAGGACGTGGTAACCACAGGCAAATCCTCTATGGAAACCATTGAAGTATTAAAGAGTTATGGTGCGGAAGTCATCGGCATTGCCTGCATTGTTGACCGCAGCAGCCAAGCCATTCCCTATCCCATTTACGGTGCCGTCAAATTGGACATCGAGAGTTGGGAAGCCGACAACTGTCCATTGTGCAAACAAGGTCTGCCATTTGTAAAACCCGGCAGCCGCAAATTCTAAGTGATGGAAGGCGACAATTTTATTGATTATGTAAAAATATTTTTCCGTTCCGGCAACGGCGGTGCGGGTTCGGCTCATTTGTTGCGCACGGCCCACGACCCCAAAGCCGGTCCGGATGGCGGCGACGGAGGCCGTGGCGGAGATGTCATTCTTCGTGGCAACCGCAACCTATGGACGCTTCTGCACCTTCGCTATACCAAGCACGTGATGGCGGAAGACGGAACGGCAGGACAAGGCAACCAGTGCTTCGGCAAAAACGGCAAGACCGCCTACGTGGAAGTCCCACTCGGCACGATTGTCAAAGATGCCGAAACCGACGAGTTTGTCGGTGAAATCCTTGAAGACGGACAAGAATTTGTCGTACTTCCCGGAGGTCGCGGCGGACAAGGGAATGTCCACTTCAAGACTGCCACTCGCCAAACGCCGCGTTTTGCCCAACCCGGCGAACCCGGCCAGGAAGGTTGGTTCATCCTTGAACTTAAAGTGTTGGCAGATATCGGTCTGGTAGGATTTCCCAATGCCGGAAAGTCCACCCTCATTTCGGTACTTTCCAACGCCAAGCCCAAAATCGCCGACGATCCTTTCACCACCCTGAAACCCAATCTCGGGATGGTGGCCTACCGCGATTTCCAGTCCTTTGTCATTGCCGACATTCCCGGCATCATCGAAGGTGCTTCAGAAGGCAAAGGCATCGGTCTGCGCTTCCTACGCCATATCGAACGCAATGCCGCCCTCTTGTTCTTAGTGCCCTGTATTTCCGAAAACATCAAAAAAGAATATCAAATTCTTCTCAACGAACTTAAGGCATACAACGAGGAACTGATGGACAAGAAGCGTGTCCTGGCCATCACAAAATGCGACCCTATGCCAGAAGAAGAATTAAAAAAACTGCAGAAAAAAGTCCCCAAAGACCTTCCCGTCATCTTTATTTCTTCACATACTCAAAAAAATCTCACCCAACTAAAAGACAAATTGTGGGAAATACTGAATTAATCAGAATTTATCAATTTAAAATCAAAAATCAGTCAATATAATCATGGTAAAGCCATCCATTCCAAAAGGAACACGCGATTTTTCTCCCACCGAGATGATTCGTCGCAACTATATTTTCGACACCATCAAGTCAGTATTCAAAAAACACGCGTTTTTGCCTATTGAAACGCCGTCTATGGAGAACCTTTCCACCTTGATGGGCAAATATGGTGAAGAAGGCGACCGTCTGCTGTTCAAAATTCTCAACTCTGGTGACTTCAAGCAAGGGGTTGATTTTGACAATCTCAACAGCAACCAGTTGACTTCTAAAATTTGCGAAAAAGGCTTACGCTACGACCTTACCGTTCCTTTCGCACGATACGTGGTACAGCATCAAGCCGAAATTGCCTTTCCTTTCAAACGCTACCAAATGCAGCCCGTTTGGCGCGCCGACAGACCTCAAAAAGGACGTTATCGTGAATTTTACCAATGCGATGTCGATGTCATCGGAAGTCCGAGTTTGATGAACGAAGCCGAACTGATGCAAATTACAGACGAGATTTTTGCCTCTTTCAAGATTCCCGTCATCATCAAGATTAACAACCGCAAAATCTTATCCGGCATTGCCGAAGTGGTTGGTGAAGCCGAAAAACTAACCGACATCTGCACCGCCATTGACAAACTGGATAAGATTGGGAAGGAAAAAGTCTGCGAAGAACTGCTTGAACGCGGTTTGAGCCAACAGGCCATCGACAGTATGGAACCTTTCTTTAATTTCTGCGGCAGCAACGAAGAGAAATTGGCACAATTGGACCAAGTATTTGCCAACAGCGAAATCGGCACCAAAGGCATAGCCGAAATTCGACAAATGTTGGACTATGCCACCTTGATGAACATTCGGTCGGAAATCGAATTGGACATTACCTTGGCACGAGGATTAAATTATTACACCGGAGCCATTTTTGAAGTCAAAGCTCAAAACGTGTCCATTGGCAGCATTTCCGGGGGCGGCCGTTACGACGATTTGACGGGCATCTTCGGACTAAAGAATATGTCCGGAGTTGGTATTTCTTATGGTGCGGAACGTATCTACGACGTGCTTAACGAGCTCAACCTCTTCCCCACCGACATTGATTCCCCTATCAAGGCCTTGTTTATCAATTTTGGAGAAAAAGAAGAACTTTATGCCCTCAAGGGACTGCAAATTCTGCGGCAAGCCGGAATTGCCAGCGAGTTGTTCCCCGAAAAAGCCAAAATCGGAAAACAAATGACCCACGCCAACGCCAAAGCCATTCCTTACGTCATTATGGCTGGAGAAGATGAAATGTCGGAAAACACTTACACTTTGAAAGATATGAATAGCGGAGAACAACACAAATGCTCCATCGAAAATATCGTTTCAATCATTAGCTCACATATATAGGACGGTCTAAATTATAGGCCATTACTATGCATTCATATAATAAAATTGATCAACACACGTTGTTTATTAACACTTAAATTTTTATAGTCATGGCCACTGAAAACAAAACAGTCAAAAAATCCAGCAACTCGCGGTGGATACATTGGTATCGCGATTTTCTCGCCTGGTTCAAACGGACAGTAAAAATCCACGAAGACACCGATTACGAAGCTACGATAAAGAATATCAGCAATTCGGTTGAATTTAAGGGAACAAATGTCTGGATCTTATTTTTTGCCATCATTGTGGCATCAATAGGACTGAATGTCAACTCCACCGCCGT
Organism: Bacteroidales bacterium; assembly: GCA_024400715.1. The sequence continues at coordinate 3,309 of JAKSMH010000033.1, forward strand.
CATCATTGGAGCAATGCTTATTTCGCCGCTGATGGGACCCATCAACGGTATCGGTTTGGCTATTGGCATTACCGACAACGAGCTACTCAAGAAATCGCTGAATAATTTAGTCATCATGGTGATTATCAGTTTGATAGCATCATTTTTCTATTTTTTGCTATCGCCACTCGGCGATGCCCAGTCCGAATTGCTCGCCCGTACCCGTCCCACCATTTTTGACGTGCTGATTGCCTTTTTCGGTGGTTCCGCGGGAATTGTTGCCATCACCCGAAAATCGCAACCTTTCACGGTCATTTCCGGTGTAGCCATTGCCACCGCCTTAATGCCGCCCTTGTGCACCGCCGGTTATGGTTTGGCCACGCTCCAATTTAATTACTTTTTTGGTGCATTCTACCTATTTTTCATTAATTCATTCTTTATCGCATTAGCTACTTATCTTGGAATCAAATACTTACATTTTCCCAATAAAAAATACTTAGATGCAACACGCACCAGATTGGTAAAACGATCCATTACTATTTTCTCCGTACTGGTTACCATTCCAAGCATCATCATCGCCTTTCAAGTAGTTAGGGAAAGTTCGTTCAACGCCACATCAAAGAAATTCGTCACAGAAATTCAAGATTCAAAATATTTTGAGAAAGCCCAACTTATCAACTACAAAAAAGAGTTCAGCAACAAAAAACAGGAAATCACACTTTCCGTCGTGGGACAATTATCCCCTAAGGATATTCAGGAAATGCAAAATATTATGCGGAAAAATTACGGATTGTATCGAGCAGATCTAATTATCAAACAAACAGACAACAACTATATTTCGGGAGAAAACGCTGAACTTATCGAAGCCATTATCGACAAAAAAGACGAACAATTGGCTAAAAGTAAAGAGAAAATTCAACTTTTAGAAAACGAATTGCAGAAAATCAACAAGAATCAGCAAGACAACGCACAAATTGCCAAAGAAATATCCATACAACATCCTTATATAACTTCATTTTCTGTAACGAATCTTGTCTATACACATACAAAAACGCTGAAAACAGATACAGTTCCAACCATTTTCATCAATTACTCAGAAAATATAAGCGACTCACAAAAGCAGCAACTCTTAAATTGGCTACGGATTCGTTTAGATTGTCCTGATTTGCAATTAAGGTAAATGAACTGACAATTAGCCCCGAATCTGAATGTTAAATCCCTCATCAATCAAGGGCTGTACCAATTGTCGCATTTTCTCTTCTGAAAATTTCACCAAGCCTTCCTGAGGCGTTGGGCGGTCAATGGTATAAACCATAATTTCCCGAGGACGCAATTCTCGAACAATATCCATCCAGGGATTGACAATTTCAGGACTTGCGGAATCAAAATCACCACTTTGAAGCATCATCGTTTGAAGGATAAAATCACCTTTAAACTGTTTCAAGGCATCAATAACCCGTTGCACATCATAACCAGGGGCCGGACGATTGATTTTTGCAATCCACTCCTTGGCCGGCGCATCAATTTTCATAATGGGTTTATCCACCCTACCCAAAGCGCCAAAAACCGCTGGAATATGAGCACGTGTACCATTGGACAAAATGGAGACTTGAGCGTGAGGAAAATATTGATCCCTCAAAGCCATTGTATCATCAACTATCTGGGGAAAATCCGGATTAAGCGTGGATTCACCATCGCCGCTAAAGGTTATGGAATCGATAGGTGTTCCATTTTGGGCACATTCTTTCAATTTTGCTTCCAACGCCACTTTAACTTCATAAGCTTTAGGAAGATACTGGTCATCTTTACCATCCTTGTTCCATCCACATTCGCAATAGATGCAATCAAAATTACAGAATTTTCCATTTTCGGGAAGAATATTTAATCCTAACGAATTTCCCAAACGGCGGGAATGAATGGGGCCAAAAACAGTTTTTTCTCTAAGCATAACACAATATTTATTAGATATGCAAAGATACGATTTTTTTAGAATAATTGGACAATCAGACATTAATCTGTATTACGTCCTGTAGTTTTGTGGAATAATTGGGCGACAAGAACGAACGGTTGTAGAGTGATTTCGTTCGTACGCCTTCGGCACCGGTCTTCACCGTTCCACGACCAAATTGCGCATTAAGGGAATCCATCACCTCCATCAGTTTTTTATGCTCCTCGCTATCGGAAGCGTGAAACAAATTGGTCTGTATAGCAGACTGGTCCACCATATTAAGCAATACCACGCCAGCTTTTTTATAGGCAATTTCTTTTTGAAAAATGTCTTTCAAAGCAGTCACGGCTCCTTTCACAATCAAGGTTGTGTCGGCAGTGGCAACGGGGAAGGTGTAAAGTCTGTTATTGGCATATTGCGGCAAATCGGTTCTATGTCGGTTGGAGGCGATAAAAACCATCAACGTGTTGGCCGCCTGCTCCTCCTGACGAAGTTTTTGAGCCACCTGAGCGGCAAAAGAAGCAACCGCTTCCGTCAAGGCATCAAGACTTTCAATCATCGGCGTAAAGCTACGAGAGCAGCAAATCTGCTTTTTGTCCGGCGGATACAACTCAAAATCCACGCAGGGTTGTCCCTGCAATTCCAACCACGTGCGTTCTCCCACCACCGTCATTTGCTTTTTCACCCAAACTTGCGGCATCTTCACAAAATCCAGTGCCGTATAGATGTGGCAATCCAACAACTTCTTCCCGTAGCGGCGACCGATTCCCCAAACATCCGTAATCGGAAATTGTCGCAAAGCGATTTCCACTTCGGTTTCGCTTTCCAACATAACCACGCCTCCCCTATCACCCATTTTCTTAGCCATTTTGGATGCCACTTTAGCCAGGGTTTTAGTAGGCGCAATACCCATACTTATTGGTACATTTATACCTTTATATATAGTTTTAACAATCTGTTGACCGTACGACAGCAAATCAAAGCGATTAAAACTTCTAAAATCAATGAAGCACTCGTCAATGGAGTACTGTTCTATTTCAGGCACATATTGAGAAAGCAGGTTCATCACCCGCTGCGACATATCGCTATACAAGACATAATTGGATGAAAACACCTGCACCTGTTTTTCTTCCACCAGACTTTTAATCTGATAAAGCGGCACGCCCATCTGAATGCCCAAAGCCTTGGCCTCATTACTTCGCGCTATCACACAGCCGTCGTTATTTGAAAGCACCACAACCGGTTTTCCACGCAAGGACGGATTAAAAACTCGTTCACACGAAACAAAGAAATTATTGGCATCGGCTAAGGCAAACATCGCAATTAATGTCTAATTTTACGAACGATACTGGTGACAATCCCCCATATCAGGAAATCGTTATCGGCCGTAACCTTGATGGGTTTGTATTTATCGTTGGCAGGAACCAACCAAACAGCATTTTTATCCTTTTTAATTCGCTTCAAGGTAAATTCACCATCAATAAAGCAAACGGCTATGTCATCATCTTTGGCGTCAATAGATTTATCGATGACCAGAATATCCCCTTCGAAGATACCCGCACCCGACATTGAATCGCCTTTTACCCGACCAAAGAACGTGGTTGATGGATGACGAATCAATTCTTTATTGAGATCAATGCCTGATTCCAAATAATCTTCAGCCGGACTTGGAAATCCGGCTGAGATTGTATTTTCAATAAAAGGAATAGACAATTCTGTAGCGTTAGATACCGGGACAATATCAATTTTATCGTCCGTCATAACTACTTGTTTTTAAGTTCTTCAACTTCTTTTTTGAGTTTGGCGAACTCTTCCAGCAAAGACGGAAGTGAACGGACGCAAGCCATTTCCTTCCATTTTTTACGAGCATCAATTGCAGGTTGTCCGAAGAGCACCTGACCTTCTTCCTTCACACTTTTGTCCACAGCAGTTAAAGCAAGGACCGTGGTGTTCTTGGCTATATAAAGGTCTTTGTTGATACAGGCGCGTGCCCATATATTGCAGTCGTCATCAATGAACGTACAGCCGGCAATAGCGGCCTGTGCTCCGATAAGACAATGATTACCGATATGGGTATCGTGGCCCACCTGCACCAAATTGTCAAATTTGACACCGTCACCGATGAAAGTATCACCAGAAACGCCCTTGTCTATACAGGTGTTTGCCCCAACTTCCACGGCGTTGCCCAAAATGGTTCTACCGCAAGACTCGAGTTTTTTCCAACCACTACTTCTTTTTTGGAAATAATAGGCATCCGCACCGATGGAAGCTCCTGAATGGATGATGACATTGTCACCAATAATAGTATGCGCGTATATACTCACATTAGCGTGAATGACGCAATTTTTACCGATTTTAACATCCTCACCAATAAACACATTGGGCTGGATAATCGTTCTCTCTCCGATCTGAGCATCTGGATAAATCAAAGCCTGTTGGGGATGAAAATGAACAAAATGTCTCACGATGGTCACGAAATCATTCACCGGATCATCGGTAATGACCAAGGTTTTTCCATCGGGACAATCCACTTCCTTGTTGATTAGAATGACCGTCGCCGCACTTTGCAAAGACTTATCATAGTATTTAGGACAATCAACAAAAGAAACATCACCCTTTTCCACGGAGTGAATCTCGTTGATACCACTAACAAGGTTAGCCTTGTTACCAACGACAGTCACGGTATGGCCAATGATGCCGCACAGTTCGTCAAGGGTTATGGGTTTTGAAAATCTCATTTTATTTTACTCTTTCAGCATATTTGTTTGTACGAGTATCCACTTTGATCATTTCACCTGTCTCGATGAAAAGAGGAACGAAAACTTCTCCACCCGTCTCAACG
>JAKSMH010000330.1 GCA_024400715.1 Bacteroidales bacterium
TGCTGCTCTTTGCTGTAAACCTATAGTTTGTGGCAAAGATGGTTCATTCATTGTTAAGCTATTTTTATATTCCGCTCCCTCAAGATGTATTGTTGCTTATAAAAAAGGTGTCATATAAATCGGCACCAGCAAGGTTTCCCCATCATGGCGAAGATCTTTAGGATAAACAAGATAACTTTGCCCGATGCGTGACGAATATTTTTTGCGGAAAGCATCCAAAGACGCATGCGTTTTGTACCCGGATGACTTCACCTCTATGGGACATAGTTTTGTGCTTCGTGACAATAAGAAGTCAATTTCAAAACTGTGTTTGTTTTCTGTGGGGAATGTATAGTAGAACAGCTCATTGCCTGCCGCTTTAAGCATCTGCGCCACCACATTTTCATAGATATATCCCAAATTCGCTTCAAGATTGTCGCTTAACAATTTTCTGTAAATGATATTTTCTGTAAACTCTTTGTCTTTGAAGGCCAATGTGACAAACAAACCGGTGTCATTCAAAAACATTTTGAAGCAATCATTGTCTGCAGTCAATTCCATACCGACATTGGGGTCATTCACATGCGTTGCCACATTTACCATCATGCTCTCTTTCATCAACGTTGTCACTTCAGCCACGCGAGACGCAGTGCTTTTTTCTATTACAGTTGGGACCTGATATCTCTGCACAAATCGTTGGTCTCCAAATAGCAACTGACAGCTTGCGGCATACCTCCCACCAACATATACAATCTGAAACGACGCATTAAATCACGAACGACATCATCGCCCAAGGATATTTTCTTTTCCCATACGTCTTGAAGAAGCCCCATTGTCGAGGTGTCGCCCACTGCCCAACAGAATTCCTCATAGTCCATCGGATACATTTTTATCTTTTCCTCCTCACTGGGAATGACAATATGCTCCACATTTTTGCGAATACTTATCAATGATCCTGTCTCAATGTAATCGTAACGGCCATCTTTTACCAAGTGCTTAATGGCCTGACGCGCCAAGGGTTGTAATTGCACTTCGTCGAAAACAATCACAGATTTTCGTTCAACCAAAGTCACACCGTATAAAACCTGTAAACGGAGGAAGAAAAAATTCAAATCAGATATGTTTGATTTGAACAAGGAATTGACTTCAACGGATATATTGGAAAAATCGACAATTATATAGGAATCATATTCTTGCTTGGCAAAGAGTTCCACAATTGTTGATTTGCCAATCCGTCGGGCTCCTTCAACAAGTAGTGCACTCCGCCCATTTTCTTGGGCTTTCCAACGAAGCATTTTGTCGTAAATCTTTCTTCTAAAAATGTTCTCTCCCATAATTTTTCAGACATAAATTGAGAGTGCAAATATAAGAAAATATTCCATGCGCAAAATTTATTTTATTAAAAATGCACACAAGCGCAATTTTTATTTTTATTATTCTGCATACGAGCGCAAAATCCAAGAATATTTCGCATGAAAACCATTGGTTACTCGCCTCGAACTTTGTGATAAATAGCCATATACTCGTCCGAGCCGATGACCATTCGGTTCTGCTCATTGATGAGCTTGTTCATTTCGGCGCGTATCTGTTTGACGGAGGCTTCGACCTCCTTGCCGTTGATGTAGATGGTTACCCTGCGGGGCTGGCTGGTCTTTGCCATAACTGATGTTTTGGCAAAGATGGTTCAAACGTCCGTCACGGATAGGGACGGTTACGGGAAAACGCTGTCGCTGGTTTAGCGATGAAGATTTCATTCGGAGTTTTTTTTCTTTTTTCTATTAGCAATGTCTCTTTTAATGATGTCA
>JAKSMH010000331.1 GCA_024400715.1 Bacteroidales bacterium
GCACCAAGGTTCGTCTTGACACCTGTCGAACAAGGGTTTCAAATAGGCACTTTGCGTCGTAACGAAATACACACCAGCATATTTGGTGGTGAATTTTCGAGTATCCACAGGAGTAAAAGTACCCAATGCCACCTCGATAGCCCCTTTAATATAAGGATACCCGGTGCTCAACTGCGTCAAGGGCCAAGCAATATGGTCACCGCCTGGACGAGCATTGAACTCTATCAGATAAATCTTGCCGTCCACGATTTTAATCTCCGTATGACAAGTACTGTTATCAATACCGACAGCTGTCAGAGCTTCGCTCAAGACACGCTCAACCTTGGCACGCATTTCCGGTGAAAGAGCCGCCGGCTGATGATGGCCCAACTCGACACAATGGGGGGCTCCAAAACTCATTTTTTCCGTTACCTGAATAATGTAATGGCAACCTTTATACGAAAGACTCTCCACCGAATACTCGCAGCCGCCTTCGACAAACTCTTCAACGATGACGGGAGCAGATCCAGATATTTCCTTAGCAAAATCAAATGCAGAAGACACTTCTTCGGCTGTGTACGCCACCGTAATGCCCCGTTTGCCACCCTTTGATGTCGGCTTAAAAATCAAAGGAAGCGAGAGCTTCAAAGACCGCAGTTCTTCCCTATCGTTGACTTCCGCAAAACCAGGATGATACAGGTCCTTAACTTTGGCCGACACTTTCCGATTGCGATACTTGTCGGCGACCACTTCGGCCACCTTGCAAGGCATTCCCACCAAGCCCAACTTTTCCGCCACGTAGGCCGCCACGCTAATCGTCAACTCCGTTGTAGCCACCACGCCATCCACGGCCAAGTGCAGACATTCCTCCACCACCCTGTCCATATCCAGGATATTGACCCAATGGTGCTCGTCCACGGACTCTTTCGCAATGCAGTTTTCATCGAAGGAAAAAGCGTGTGTTTCAACGCCCATTTCTTTCGCTTCCCGACCAAAAATCCAAGCCATCCGACCCGAACCAATAATTGCCAATTTCTTCATAAATTATTATGAATTAACAACATCAACTATGAATTGCATATCTTCATCCGTATAACGCTGATCACACGGAATCATCAATATCGTACCAAAAATTTCTCTTATTGTATCATTAATTAAAATATCGGAAGTTTGCACAGGCCATAAAATCGGGGCATAGATTCTTCTTGCACACAATTTCGTCTGCAACGAAGCCCTATCTTTCGCATACACAGGAAAGTACAACGGGAATGTGGTCAACTCCGACAAATCTTCCTTCACTGGCTTTACGATCTCATTATTTATTAAATGCTGATATAAAAAATGATAATTGTCCATTCTCCGCTTTCCCATCATTGCCACCTCAGACATCGCCAAGCGTTTAAGGGAGAAATCCGACATACGATGAACTTCTATTGTACTGCCAATAGCCGCCGCAGCTTGATTTTCAATAGTTCGCGACAGCGTTTTAACATTTTCATCCCCACTATTCAAAAAAACGCCTCTTAAAAACATAGCCGCCGACATCAACTGGACAAACTTTTCATTTTCAGGCATTTCAGTTGTAGAAATTGTACAAGCCGACTTACCCCATTTCAAAAATGCGCCATCCGGGATAGGAAACCACTTGCGATAACTACCCACGAAAAAGTCAAAAAGTTCGTTATAATGCTGCGAGAACAAAATCTGCTTACGGTCCTCAACCTGCACGCACCCCAAGGATCTCCGCTCCTCATGTAGATTTAATTCACTTAGATTCAGCTCTTTACC
>JAKSMH010000332.1 GCA_024400715.1 Bacteroidales bacterium
AACTTGATAAGCCACGGAATCCTTGTTGATTTCTTTGTCCCATTCGCACTCAAAAGTGGCCACGGTGTCTTTACCACCGGCACAGCCAATGAAGAATTGACCTTCGTCTTCAGAGTCGAGGTTCAACAGCATTTTGCCTTTCATAAAGCCAGGTTCGAGGGCAAACGCACCTGTCAAGCCGGTTTCTTCGTCCACCGTGAACAGGCATTCAACGGGACCGTGTTCAATGTCGTTGGAAGCCAATACGGCCAAGGCCATAGCCATTCCAATACCGTCGTCGGCGCCGAGCGTGGTGCCTTTGGCCTTCATCCATTCGCCGTCGATGTAGGCCCGAATAGCGCCTTTTTCGAAATCGAATTGGGTGTCGTTGTTCTTTTCACAAACCATATCCATGTGGGATTGGAAAATGATAGGGGTGACGTTTTCCTTGCCTTTGGTGGCGGGCTTGCTGATGAGCACGTTGCCGCATTTGTCGCGTTTGGTTTCCAAACCGAGTTTCTTACCTGTTTCTACCAACCACGCGGATATTTTGTCTTCTTTTTTTGAAGGACGAGGAACTTTGCAGATTTCTTCAAAGTAATCAAAAACGATTTTAGGTTCTAATGTGGCCATAATTTTTTATTTTGAATTAATATTTAAATGTTTAAAATATTCTCTAAAAGTATAATTCCAAATAAGGTTGCTTTTTCGGATTTATTTGGACGAATCGGTATTTCTTATTTAACGTAATAAGTCAGTCTCATATTGATACTGGCGCGTTTTTGTTTTGACGAGGTGTTGAAAGTGCCGCCCCACGAATAGTCTTCGGAGCTGGAATTGGGAGCAGTGATTTGCAAAACACCCATATTGGCCGTTTTGAGTGCGCCAAGGTGCGAACCGGCGTTTTGTGCGATGGTTTCGGCACGATGACGGGCATCCTTGGTGGCAGTGGCCAACATCTCTATTTTTAAGTCCGCCAACTTGGTATAGTAATATGACACGTCATTGCGTTCAATTTGAATGCCCTGATCAAAGAGTTCGGTGATTTCGCGTGAAATTTTTTCTACTTTATTTACGTCCTTTGATTCAATGCGGATGTTTTGCGTGAGTACATAACCCTTGAAAACCTGGAAACTTTGGCGGGCATTTTCGTTCCATTCCCATTGATTGTCGGCGTAGTTGGTGATGGCCTTGAAATCGATGTCCTTTTCTGTCAATCCTTTTTGAACGAGGTAGTCCTTCACGATTTGGTTGCTCGTCTTGATGGTGCTGTAGGCGTCTTTCATATTCATATTGCGCACCTCAATGCTGAGGTCCCAAACGATGAGGTCAGATTCAAAGTCCTTTTCGGCCAAGCCCACCACTGAGACGGTTTTTTCGTGACCTTTGGTTTTATAGAAGTAATGTCCAGCCAAGGCGACGGCGGCAATGATGGCCACACTGGCAATGATGGTGATGATGATACTTGTCTTTTTCATAATTATAGTTTTGATTATGCAAATTTACATAAAATTTTTGAATTATAGGTCAGCGGATAAAGAAATATTTTTTCTTAGCGTATTGATGTGATTATTTTTCGGAATTATCTCGTTATTCCGACTTCTTTACTTTATTTCGTGTCGCCGGCCTTCTTTCCTGTATTCACAACGGAGACACCATTCCGCAGAAGCGAAGCTGAGGACGGAATCTCGTTACAAGACATAAAGGGATTTATTTTAGTAGAGACGTGGCGCGCCGCGTCTCTACTAACGTCGCTTTTACGGAGTGAGGGCATCCTGCAATTGAT
>JAKSMH010000333.1 GCA_024400715.1 Bacteroidales bacterium
TTTTGACACCAAATATTTTTTGCAGTAATGCTATTAGATTAGCACCTAACGCCACCCTTTACCATTTCGGCGTTCTGACCTCCAACGTCCACATGGCCTGGATGCGCGTGGTTTGCGGAAGATTAAAGAGTGATTATCGTTATTCAAAAGACATTGTCTATAACAACTTCCCGTGGCCCGCACCGACGGATGAACAGAAGGCCTTGATAGAAAAGACGGCGCAAGCCATATTGGACGCCCGCAATTTGTATCCCGACAGTAGTTTGGCCGATTTGTACGACGAGGTTACGATGCCTACGGAACTGCGAAAAACCCATTTGGAAAACGATAGGGCAGTGATGAAAGCATACAATTTTGACGAGAATTTGTCAGAAAGTGAATGCGTGGCAAGATTAATGCAGATGTATCAAGATTTAACGAAGTGAAATTGTAGATTTTTATAACGATTATGAAGAAACTGTTGTTTGTATGTCACGGAAATATTTGTCGTAGCCCTATGGCGGAATTTGTTATGAAGAAATTGGTGAAGGATGCCGGGCGTGAAGCTGATTTTGAGATAGCCTCGGCGGCCACGAGCACCGAAGAACTCGGCAATCCCGTATATCCGCCGGCCAAGCGAAAATTGGCGGAACACGGCATTTCCTGCCAAGGGAAAACCGCTCGCCAAATGACACGGAAAGACTATGATTATTACGATTTGATTATCGTGATGGACCAGAACAACGTGCGAAACCTGCACAGAAGGTTGGGCGAGGACAGCGAACATAAAATCGTGTTGCTGATGGACTTTGCCGACCGTCCCGGCGACGTGGCAGACCCGTGGTACACGGGTGACTTTGAAGCTACCTGGAAGGATATTCTCGAGGGTTGCGAGGGTCTGTTGAAAGTGCTAAACGACTGCTCTGCGGAAAGAAATTGATTTTGATTCACTTGTCGCTGAATAGCGTTGAGAGATTTCGATTAAAATTCAAATAATTGATAATCGGTATTTTAATACAAAAACATAAAAAATCGCAGGTGTGCCCAAAAAATTCACACCTTTTTGTTATTTTTGCAGGCATAATAATTCGATAAAAAGTAAGCGTATGGCACTGAATCAGACAAATAAACTGGTGTGGATTGTTGAAACCATCCAAAAGGCCAGCAAGATCAGTTTTGAGGAACTCAATCGTAAATGGATGGATAATGACGAGTTTAGTGGTGGTGAGGAACTGCTGAAACGGACTTTTCATAAGTGGAAATTGAGCATCCTCGACACCTTTGGCGTTATCATTGAATGCGAGAAAAATGCTCCGTATCGTTATTTTATAGAGAACGAGGATGAGTTGAAGCAGGGAAGTGTAGAAAATTGGCTTCTAAGTACCTATTCCGTTGCCAACTCGCTTGTAGAGAGCAAATCCATTAAGGAGCGAATCCTGATTGAGGATGTTCCAAGTGGCAGGGAGTATTTGGAATCCATCATAGATGCGATGAAAAAGAATCGCTTTATCCATATTATGTATTATAATTATTGGAGGGAAGACATTCGGCAGCATTATATTATGCCGCTGTGTGTGAAGCTGTTCCGTCAGCGCTGGTATATGGTTGGGCGTTCGTGGCCGTTGGGCGAGGATTTGCTGTTTTGTCTTGACCGTATTCGGGACTTCCGTTTGTCAAGCCATACGTTCGAGTATCCGGAGGATTTCAAGCCAAAAGAGTTTTTCGACGGCTGCTTCGGCGTCATCACCGAAAAGAG
>JAKSMH010000334.1 GCA_024400715.1 Bacteroidales bacterium
ACGGAATTGGGATTGTTGGCTTCGCTGATAATGAAATCGGCCATTTCGTTAAATCCCATCGTGATATTTTTATTTCCACCGTTAGCCGCATAGTACAGCACCTTCATCACATCATCGGAAAGCATATCCATACTTATCGTAGATTTGTTTTCCATTCCCATATTTTCCATCAAAGTTGTCAAACCCTTAATGGATTCCACCATTTGGGATGCCGTGTATTCACGAAGCAGCAACGACGGATAGGAAATAACCATCTCCACGCCCGAATCATTCATAATGGAATCAACAAGAGAAACCATTTTAGATTCATCGGCATTGTCATAAATCAGCACTACCGGATTTTTCTTGGGGAAATACTGTTCAATTTCAGACTCGGTTGATTTATAGAAAATGATGTCGGTTTGCTTGCGAAGGATGTATGAACCCGCGAAAACCACCACAAAGGCCACAGACAAAAGGATGCTGTTTTTCGCACAGAAATGAGCAAGTTTGTCCGTTGGAAAAACGAAAACCTTCTTGGCAGAACGGTCGATTCCCTTTTCAAACAACAAAATCAAAGACGGAAGGACGGTGAAGTTGCAAATCAAGCTACAAAAAACACCCTTCGACAAAACCACGCCCAAGTCCTCACCTATCTTCAACTTCATAAACACCAACATAATAAGTCCGACGATGGTGGTCAACGCACTACTGACGATAGGAGCGGCCGCCCTACTCACTGCCTTCTGCATTGCCACAATGCTATTACCCTCACGTTGCCGATCCTGTCTAAAATGATTAAGCAGGATAATGGAATAGTCCATCGACAACACCAATTGCAAAATAGCGACAATAGAGTTGGTTGTCACGGAAACGCTGGGAAGAAACGCGTTGGTTCCCACATTGATGAGGACCGCGATGCCCGTAGAAGCCAGAAAAAGCACGGGTTCAAGCCACGAGCGGCACATCGCGAAGAGGATTACCAAAAGCAAGGCCACGCCGCCCAAAAGCATCGGCACTTCGGCCGTGGCACCATCCTGACTGGTTTCAACGGCCACGACCTCGGGAAATTTTGCCTCAATTTGTTCACCCAAAGCCACTTGGTCAACGGAGCCGGCAACACCCAATTCGTAAAGCGTATGCGAGCCGTTTTCCAACTCCATCACACTCTTCACCTGCTCTACCCCACGCAGATACGCCATTTTCTCCAACTTGTCTTCATCCGAAAGACCGTTAAACATCACACGGATATCATTCCCGCCCATTTCTGTCAAATCGCCGAATTCGCTGTTCATCACCTCCAAACCAGCCCGCATTTGCGAATCATCGGGAAGGTATTTGGTCATATCCGTATTGATATTCACACGGAAAAGTAGCACGGCACACAATGCGGAAAACGCAAATGTAATACCCAACAACCAGTATCTATATTTTATTAAGTATTTAGTCATCAAATAATTATATCACAAATTCAAACTCTTCCTTCAATGTAATTATAAAAGTACAAAGATACTAAAAATATGTATATACGTATGCACTTTTGAAATTATACCATTACAAGGCAGGCGAAACGCCTCATCTCGCGTACCTCGCGCTTGCAGGAAACTGCGGACGAGGATGGAACGGGCGTTGACGTGGAAGGTGATGGTGGAGAAGCTAAGTTCAACTTGAAAATGCTATCTTTGCATTTAATTTTAATTAAAATGACTTTGGAAGAAAGGATTACCCGCTTAGAAGACATT
>JAKSMH010000335.1 GCA_024400715.1 Bacteroidales bacterium
AAAATTTTCAGTGATTTTTTGCAGGGAATTTAGATGAAAATAATTTGAAAGTTTTCAAAGTTTCCGATAAACAATTTCGGGATTTTGAATTATATTTGCGAAAAATAAAAAATGTTCAATTAAAGTAAAAAAATGCTGAGCCTTTTCTTCTATCTATATAAAAATTATCCACTGGCGATAGGTACGGCTTTCGTCCTAACCCTGGCTGCCATTGTTTTCGCATTCCTGAATGTGCAGGTAAGCCTTGTGCTGACCGCAATGCTCATGATTTTGCCGGCTGCAATATTTAAACGCAAATATGAAAAAAAATTCGGAGAATCAGTTATGATGATATTCTTCTTATGCGTGGCCGTTGCTGTGGTGAGTTTGTTCCTCCGTTCTATAGTATGTGAAAACGACTTTATATATAACGGAGGCTGGGTGTATTCTGCCAAGGTTATCAAGATCAACAATAGTTCAAAGACTAAATCCATAGACGTGGAATGTCTTGATATGTTTGGCAATCAGACCAAAGAAAATGTCGGCAAATACTACGGAGGCCAAGTATCGTCATACGCGTTGGTGGCCAAGCCTTGCAACATATTGAATCAAAACATATTTCTCAAAGAGGAGATTTCTGAAAATGATTACTCAAGATTTAAGAGAGGTAAGTTTGTAACCGACGGCCACTACAACTTCCCTGAGTCGGAAGCCGACAGCGAAACCGCCCAAAAACTCATTGATAGATTCCAACAATGCAAGGAAAGTTTCATCATCGACCACAAGATAATCATAACCATCGTTCTCGTTGCCATCTTTCTGGCCCACGGATGGTTTACCCACAAGGCGAACATCTATCTATTCAGCGCCCCAATCATTTTCATGACAGCCGTACAGTGCTACTCACATTGCTATTTCTATAATTTGGAGCTGTTCTTGCCCTTTATGGCGATGAGTTGCATAGCAATGAAATTCGACAAAGAGTGACATGTAAAATCAGTACAAAATGAAAGCAATCTGGATTTTTGGCTACTTAATACTTCTTATAACGATTCTGATAGTCGGGAAAACCAACTACACTATGGCGTATATCATTTCGCCATTAGTTGTACTATTTGCATGCAACTTCTTCTACTTCAAGGTGTCGAAGGATGACGACAAGATTTTCAAGGCAATAAAGTCCATTGGGGTCTTGATATTATCCTGCCTGATTCCATTGTTCATGGAATCGATGAGCAACGAGTTTGCCCATAGCACAATACAGAACGACGGCGGATATTTTGCCGCAGCCGAGATTTCCGAGAAATATATCGGAAGAAGCAAAAAGACCACTCATCCATACTTCAAGGTCACCCACAAGAACATGAGCGGGAAGGTGGATACCATAAGCATAGGAGCGAGCGACAAGGATTACAAAAGCAAGAATATAGGCGACCACATCATAATCGCGGTGCCTGTGCTGATGAAATCAAAAAGGATTGCCTGGAACAACAATCCTTCCAACAAGGATATCGAGAAAATGAGAGACGGCGTATTCTCGGTAGGCAAACATCCTAAAATGAGCGAACAGGAGTTTGAGGAATACAAGGCAAGCGCAAGGGCATATCACTTCGGATTCTGGAGGAAGCACGACCCCATCTACACGGCAATACTTTTATTCCTGATAACGGTTCCATTCTTCAAATTCCCGACAGTGATGATTATTG
>JAKSMH010000336.1 GCA_024400715.1 Bacteroidales bacterium
GGTCAGCGATTCTACGAATCGCCTCTGCTTGTTAAAAGCAGAGCTTTGAATTCAAATTCTATGCAAGCTGCATTTTCGTTAACTTTGCTCTAACAGAGCTTTCTGTTCATGCCACTCATCGATCAATGAGAGAAACTCCCGAGTCGGAACGGAACACCAATTGCCCATCCCATCGTCTGCCAGCATGTCATAAATAGTTGTATTTTCTTTTTGGATAACTATTTCGCAAATATTACCGGATATATTTTTTTCATCAGCTTCTCCTTGTAATACGGCGATGATATTTTCCTTTATCCAATTCTCAAACGCGCCAATTTCAACGAAGAAAAGTGTACTGAGTAAAGCATATTTTTTATCCAAAAAAACAATTGTCAGCTTCTTTTTTCCATTATTTAACATGACAGTTTCAAATTTCTTTTCAATCATTTAGTTACCTCCCGGAAAAGCGCTCACTATTTTTCCCGCATCTTTTATATACATAGTAACATCAATACCTCCCGAAGTTGTGCCTTGGTATGTACTGTTCATACCAGGTGCCGGAGCCGGATTCACTAGCGTTTTATTGCTGTAAGCCTCATTTATGGTGTCAACGACTTGCTGTGGTGTCATTTCTTCGGGAAAGAATGTTGACATGCCGCCATTGCCGGTTTTTGGAATACCATTCACCGAAACCTGTCCCTCGTACACACCGTTATCCCCCGGTGATGTCCGTGTCCCTTCCACAACACTGCCAGCACTGTTTTCGATTCCTTCATAATGGTATCCGACGACCTTGGATATGTTGCATTATGTACTAATATTGTTTGATATCCAACATGATAAGTATGATAATCCTCGACCTGGAAATTATAAACTGTCCGTTTCTCACAATGCAACTCCTCGCGAAAGATGTGATCAACACAGCAAATATTGCCGTGTGCATCCATAAGCTGATAGCCTATGCAAAGTGCTTCCGCCCTAACAAACCCCTGACCGTTGACATAAAACGGGTGATCGACCGTTGTGATAAGGGTTTCGTTATTAATCGTAAGATGAACAAGTATATCGACTTCACGAATATAGGTATCGAGAACTCGCATATATCTCGCCCGCATGGTATCCACATCAGTAGAGAGAACAATGTCGCCTTTCTTGATGTTTTCAATTTGGACAAATCCATCAACAGTTGCAATAACCGTTCCGGCTATGAAACAAGCAACGGTTCGGACATATCCGCCTGAGAATGCCGCAGCTCCGCCGGCAACAAGCTGTAAACCATTATAAAATGGATTTGAGTGAGTCTTTTGATTCAGATCAGAAATAAATCTTCCAGCAGTCGGATCAACTAACCCAAGATTGATACCCATATCGTATAGAAACCGATTCTGGAAATTATATGCTAACGCAGTCAAATCAAAAGCCAA
This sequence comes from Bacteroidales bacterium, assembly GCA_024400715.1. The sequence goes on from JAKSMH010000336.1 coordinate 1,404, forward strand.
CATACCAAATGAGAGTTTTGTAGAAATCGAAAAAATAGTTGACATCGCAGCACTGCACCCAAAGGTCGCTCCAGCCAACGCACCAAGTCCAATATGAGCATCATAATAATCACGATGCGTTATACAGCTCAGTATCGCAAAATACTGTCTTTTGCGAAGGGTGCGTTGATGCTCTCGCCTCCCGATGCCCCTTGACAAACTTCGCCAGGTACTTTACATTAAGTATATCACAACTGCCAGAAAATTGCAAGGGGTTTAAGAAAATTTTGTAGACAA
>JAKSMH010000337.1 GCA_024400715.1 Bacteroidales bacterium
TAGTTAAAAAAGTAGACAACTGTGTGTCTGTTTTTTTGACTTCTTAGGTGAAAATACCGTCTGTTGGCTGAAAAATCTTCGAGATGTGAAGAACCAGCTTACAACCAATTTCCATAAACTCGAGGACGAATTTGCCAATGCCTCCGATGAGACGATTAATTATAATCCAGAAGACTATTATATTGATGGAGAACAGTTTGTACAGGGACTCTTCCAGAGAAAATGGGTCGAAATTAATGCCAATACCGAAGCCGGCAGTATTTTAAGCTTGGATTTTGACATAAAACCTCAAAATTCTTTCGGGAAAAACTTCAATTTGCTCTTGGATGAATGGATTGATAACCTTGAGCACGGCTATCGGACCATTTTTTTGTCCGAAAATGAAAATCAGCAGGAGCGTGTACGCGTGGTTGTGGACGATTTGCTTCAAAAATACAATCTGAGCAAGAAAACCGAATATACGCTCGAACAACTTTATACGCCTTGCAATTTCGTCTTGCACGAAGGGTTTACGGATGAAAATTCCGGACTTTGTGTCTATACCGACCATCAATTTTTTGAAAAATATCATCGTTTTTCGATTCGCGACCGCTACAAAAAGAGCGAACAGTTTACGCTGAAGGAGATTTATGACCTTCAGCCGGGAGATTATGTGGTGCATATTGATCACGGAATTGGCATTTACCAAGGCCTGCAAAAGATGGATGTCAACGGGAAGGAGCAGGAGGTAATCAAGTTGTCGTACAAGGACGGCGATTTGTTGTACATCAGTATTCATTCCCTGCATAAAATCACCAAATACGTGGGAAAGGACGGAATGCCGCCCAAACTGCACCGTCTGGGTTCCGGAACTTGGGACAGGGTAAAGGAGCGTACGAAGAAAAGGGTGAAGGAAATCGCCATCGATTTGATTCAGCTATACGCCCAGCGCAAGGCCAAGGACGGTTTTGCCTTTTCTGCCGACAGCTTTATGCAGAATGAGTTAGAGGCGTCGTTTATGTATGAAGACACGCCTGACCAGGTCAAATCGTTGAACGAAGTTAAAAATGATATGGAAAGCATCCATCCGATGGACCGCCTAATCTGTGGCGACGTGGGCTTCGGAAAAACGGAAATCGCTGTGAGAGCGGCATTTAAGGCTGTTGCGGACAGCAAGCAGGTCGCCGTGCTGGTGCCTACAACGGTTCTGGCATTGCAACATTACACCACTTTCTCGGAACGTCTGGCGCAAATGCCTTGCAAGGTCGAATATGTCAATCGCTTTAAGACGGCCAAGCAAATTCGACAAGTCCTTCAAAATTTGAAGGAAGGGAAGGTCGATATTATCATCGGAACGCATCGTTTGTTGAGTAAGGACCTGGAATTCAAGGACTTGGGTTTGCTGATTATTGATGAGGAACAAAAGTTCGGTGTTGCTGCCAAGGAAAAACTGCGTGAATTGAAATATAATGTTGATACCTTGACGATGTCGGCCACGCCGATTCCGCGAACGCTGCAGTTCTCGTTGATGGGTGCTCGTGACATTTCGGTGATTACCACGCCGCCGCCCAACCGTTATCCTATTCAGACTGAAGTGCATCTGTTTGATGAAGCGTTGATTAGAGATGCCATTTCTTACGAAGTCAGTCGTGGCGGACAGGTGTTTTTCGTACATAACAAAATGCAGAATA
>JAKSMH010000338.1 GCA_024400715.1 Bacteroidales bacterium
ATAAACATAAACGTTAACAATTGATTCTTAAAAAACATTTTAATTTGTTTTTTGTTATTTATTTTGCAAATATATAACAATTATCTATATTTTGAATAAGTGTTGATAATTTTTTTCAAGCACAAGAAACGCCATCGCCAATTCAAAATTTTTATGTATGTTTGCAGATTAAACTGACAAAAATGGAAGTAACTCGATTATTTGATCTTTTACCATACGACGCAAAGTATTTTCCCAAGGAAGATGCCGTGTGCGGCAAGGAAAATGGAGTTTGGGTACATTACAGCACCAAACAATATATTGACAAAGTCAACTACATTAGTTATGGACTTATGCAATTGGGGATAAAGAAGGGCGACCGTATTGCATCCATCAGCAACAACCGTCCGGAATGGAACTTTTTGGATATGGCCATCCAACAGTTAGGAGCCATCCACGTATCCATTTACCCCACTATCAGTGAAAATGAATACAAGTACATATTGCATCACGCCGAAGTCAAACTGATTTTCGTTTCCGGTTGGGAATTACTTAGGAAAATCGAAAATGTCATAGCAGAAATTCCGGAATTGAAGGATAGGGTTTATACTTTCAGAAATCTTCGCGGATTCCGCCACCTGAATGAAGTTGTTGAATTGGGCATTGCCAATCCTTGCCCCCAATATTTGGAAGAAATAAAACAAAGCATCACCGAAGACGACGTGGTTACTTTAATATACACATCCGGAACGACAGGAAATCCCAAAGGCGTGATGCTCACTCACAAAAACATTTTAAGCAACGTCAAAGCGGTTACCCCTATCGTTCCCGGCACCCCCAACAGCAAGGTGGTAAGTTACCTGCCCCTATGCCACGCCTACGAAAGAATGCTAATGTACGTTTGGCATTATGCCGGAGTATCCATTTATTATGCTGAGAACTTGGCAAAAATCGTAGATAATATTTGCGAAATCAAGCCTGATATCTTCACCTCCGTTCCTCGATTACTGGAAAAAATATACGAAAGAATCCTATCTACGGGGAAAAAATTAAAAGGAATCAAAAAGAAAATCTTCTTTTGGGCCGTTTCTGTCGCCGAAGAATACGAGTTGGAACAAACCAAAATGTATAAACGCAAACTTAGGTTGGCCAGAAAACTCGTGCTTAGAAAATGGAAAGCAGCACTGGGCGGCAATCTCACCGTCATCGTATCAGGGGGTGCTTCTATTCCAGAACGTATCAACAGGGTATTCTGGGCTATGGAAATACCCATTTTGGAAGGTTACGGACTAACCGAGACCTCTCCCGTCATTACTGTAAACAATTTCTTCAAACAAGGGGCAAAAATCGGCACCGTAGGGAAGACTTTGCCAGGAATTGAGGCAAAGATTGCCCAAGACGGAGAAATCCTCACACGCGGCAATTGTGTAATGAAAGGATACTATAAGGACGAAGCCCAGACAAAAGAAGCCATCGATGAAGACGGATGGTTCCACACCGGCGACATAGGCGCATTTGATGCAGACGGACACATGAGAATTACCGGTCGAAAAAAGGAAATGTTCAAAACCGCAATGGGAAAATACGTCGTTCCCACATTACTCGAAGCAAAATTCTGCGAAGATCCGCTCATCGACAACATTATGGTTCTTGGCGAAAACAAAAAATTCGC
>JAKSMH010000339.1 GCA_024400715.1 Bacteroidales bacterium
CCGACTACGGCCACGTCGATTTCGCCTTTCTTTATAAGGTTGGCTCCAAAGATGATGGCGTTGGCTGCCGAAGAGCAGGCGGTGGAAATGGTGGTTGTGAATTGTAATGGAACGGAGAATTCATCGGCAATCATTTCGGTACAAACGCCGCAGTCGTGAAGGCGGATGTATTCGTTATGTCGGTCGTTGCTTAGGAAATCTTGATAGAAAAGTTCGCTCACATCCATTCCGCCAACGGTGTTTCCCGACAAGAAGGCGGTTCGTGCATGAAAATCCTTCGTCAATCCGGATTCGGAAAGAGCTTCCCGTAAAGCCAATCTCCCAATCAACGTGGAACGGTTGATGATTTTTGAAGTGGGGATGTTGAGTATTTCCTTCAGTTCGTCGTTACTGAAAGGCACTTCTGCCACAGGAAGTTGCGTATGCCTGCTGCCGAGGTGTTTCATTTTCCCAATGGCAGCTTTGCCGGCGCGCAGTTGATGCAGTGTGGCTTCTTTGCCGGCTCCCAAGGCCGACACGATACCCATCCCGGTGACGACTATCTTTCCCATCGACTATTTCGTTCTGTGTTCGTTGATATATTCGGCCATCACGCGTACAGACTTGAAAATCTGTTTTCCTTCGGAGGAATTTGCCAATTTGATACCGTAATTTTTTTCCATTAAAACGATAAGTTCCAAGGCGTCAATTGAATCCAAACCCAAGCCTTCGCCAAATAAGGGGGCATTTTCGTCAATGTCCTCAGGTTTCATTCCTTCTAAATTCAAAACATCGATAATTTCTTCCTTGAGTTTGAGAATAAGTTCTTCCATTTTATTTATTTTATTGATAGTTAATATTTTATATTAAATTTTTCTTTTCGTGAGCATCAGTTGTACGTCAATTTCCTGTTCATCTACATTGATCCAACCGCTAATCAGATGGTCTAATTCTTGATTAGCCATATAAGATTGACTGACAAGTTCTTGTATCGTTATTGCATCGTAATGAGGCAAAATATAGAAAGATGTTTCGCCGCCGATTTTATGCCGGATGGCTATTTCTCCCGTGACAATATTGGCCAAGGTATAAACAAATAGGGATGGGCTGGGGTAGTAGTTGTTGGGGTGGGTGATAGTTTCGTGGTATTTGCGATCATTGTCTAAAGAAGATGCGCTGTTGCACAGAATGATTCCCCATGATGTCTTAACATTTTCTTTGTCAAAAGGGTAGTCTTTCAATAGCAATTCGCTGCCCACGAAACCGGCTTTGCACAACCTGTCCATTTTGAAGAATTTCGGATAAGCAAGATCTAAATTTCTATAAATAACTGAAAACCAGTCTTCTTCTATCTGTTGGCGTTGCCATAGCAATTGTTGATTCACCAACACTTCCGTTGATGAAATCTGACAGGTTGATACGAATTCAAATTCTGCCTGTTTCATTCGCGTCGGAGTTCAAGGCAGAACAATAATGCGGCATTGCATCCGCCGAAGCCGGAAAGGAGTCTGAGCAAAGCGTTGCCGTGGCTGGATGCGTTTTGCATACAGACTTTCAGTGGTTTGATGGTGCCGGGAGTTTGGCTTCCCAAACTGCGCAAGACCATTTGCTTTTGCAGGGCGATGGAAGAAAGTACGACTTCCATTACGCCGGCGGCTCCCAAAGTGTGTCC
>JAKSMH010000034.1 GCA_024400715.1 Bacteroidales bacterium
GGGAGTAACTTTAAAACATCCTGCTCAAACTTGGAAACACTGTAGTAATCTGTAATGGATAAGTGTCCTACGAAATGGTGCGGCACCGAAGCCAATTCTTCCTCGGTGGGAAAAGAAGTGCCGATTCGCATCTCTTTGTAAAATTGACGTGAATCGGCAGATATAATGCTTGTCTTGTATTTTTTCGCTATTTCAATGGCATAACTTGTCTTACCTACGGCCGTAGGTCCACCAATGACTATGAGCGTGGGCTTGTTAGTAGCTTCCAAATTCATCAATGCTTCCTAAATCAAGTTGGTCTTCTTCATTATAGCCATCTTCGAAATCATCAAATAAATCGTCATTGTTAAGGTCTTCAAGAAGTTCGTCGGGATCGGGAAGATGACCATTTTTAATGGATTTTGGCAATTCCTGTTCCTTGTGTGTGCAGCGAGGATAGCTTGTGTCGTCGTCTGCCTTGGCCACTTTCATCAATTCGATATAGAAAACTTTAGGGTTCAGAAAGTCGTATTCATATAAAATATGCTGATGAGGATCTGAAATCATCTTGTTCAGAATAGTATCCTTCATAATGAATTTGGGAAGATGGGTCTTGGTGGTATAACCATCCTCTTCATCATATTCTGGAGTATCTGCAACTTCATCGTCCTTCATATCAATCAAGGTGATTTCATTCTGTTTGTTCCATTTAGAATCACATAGTGAAAAAGAAGCTAACTCATTACCTTCCAATCCAATAGAAGAATACAGAATTTGGTGTAGCGACTCAAAATTGTCGTTGGATAAAATTTCAATATCGCGTACGAAATCTTCTACCTCATCGAAATAAACTCTGAACTTATAATAAAACATGACGGATTTTTTTAAGGTTATTCCATAATCATATTGTGGAAAACATTGGTGACGTCTTCGTCCTCTTCAATTCTTTCCAGTAATTTTTCAACTTCTTCCTGTTCTTCTGGAGCCAGTTTCTTCATATCGTTTGGAATTCTTTCAAATTTGAATTCCTTGATTTCAAACTTGTTGTCTTCCAAATATTTCTGAATCGGTCCAAAATTTTGGAATTCGGCATAGATTACGATTTCGTCTTCATCCTCAAATAATTCGTCAATACCATAATCAATGAGCTCCAATTCCAATTCTTCCAAATTGATACCGTCTTTTTTGACAACGGTAAAGCGGCATTTTCTGTCAAAAAGAAAATCCAACATACCGGAAGTTCCTAAAGCACCACCCAATTTGTTGAAATAACTACGGATATTAGCAACCGTACGCATGTGGTTGTCTGTTGCGGTTTCAATGTAAATGGCAATACCGTGAGGACCATAACCTTCATAAAACACTTCTTTGTAATCGCTTGTGTCTTTTTCAAGGGCTTTCTTAATGGCTCTTTCCACATTTTCCTTTGGCATGTTTTCTGACTTGGCATTCTGCATCAGAAGACGAAGTCTCGGGTTCATACCAGGGTCTGGACCGCCAGCTTTAACGGCCATTGTGATTTCTTTTCCCAGTCGGGTAAAAGTTCTTGCCATATTACCCCAACGTTTAAATTTTCTTGCTTTTCTAAATTCAAATGCTCTTCCCATAGTATGTATTTTTTGGAAATTATACTTTATATTTTTTGAGCTGCAAATATACAAATTTTTCATACAAGATTTTCGTAAAATTTGCAGGTCATGGGAATTTCCCTATTTAATCCTATAATTCCGTTTTTTTTTGTGCAAAAAAATATTTTTCCAATTTTGTGCCGCCATTTGAAAAAAATATGTATTTTTGCAATGAATTTAAATTTGTAATTAATACAAAATGATGAGAGAAAAAACTATTTTGCAGTATCTTGAAGAACACGGTATAAGACCGTCTGTTCAAAGAATTGCAATAGCGGAGTATCTTATAAAACATAAAACGCATCCTACGGCTGATGAAATTTACGAGGCCCTATCACCTCAAATACCAACATTGTCTAAGACTACCGTTTATAATACGTTGAAGTTGTTTGCGGATTGTGGTGTGGCTTCGCTGCTAAATATTGATGAAAAAAACATCCGATTTGATGGTGAAATAACTCCCCATGCCCATTTGAAATGCAAAAAATGTGGCAAGATCAAGGATGTGATGGGCTGCCGTTTCCCGAGATATTTTCGCAAGGATTTCTATGTGATGGAAACCCAGGTGTTTTTTGTGGGATTTTGTGAAGAATGTATGTCAAATATTACTCATAATAGTAACAACTAAATTTATCATTAACTTAAAATCAAAAGTCATGAAGAAAAAATTTGTATGCCCTATTTGCGGCTATGTTCATGAAGGAACAGAAGCTCCTGAAAGATGCCCTCAATGTAAACAAATCGTTGAATGGAAGGTTTTGGATAACGAAGCCGGTTTGAATTTTGTTACCGAACACGTTATTGGCATTGCTAAAAATACTGATGACCAAATGAAGAAGGATTTGAATGCTCACTTTATGGGCGAAGCTACCGAAGTCGGTATGTATTTGGCTATGAGTCGTCAAGCTGATCGCGAAGGCTATCCTGAAATCGCGGAGGCTTTCAAACGCTACGCTTTTGAAGAAGCTGAACATTGTGCTAAATTTGCCGAATTGTTGGGAGAAGTGGTTTGGGATACCAAAACGAACCTTGAAAAACGAATGGTGGCAGAATGTGGTGCATGCGAAGACAAAATGCGCATCGCCAAACGTGCCAAAGATTTGGATTTGGATGCTATTCACGATACCGTTCATGAAATGGCTAAAGACGAGGCTCGCCACGGAAAAGGTTTTGAAGGTCTTTTCAATCGTTATTTTAAGAAATAGTCTTTTTTTAGTCTATCCTTTGAAAAAAAAGAAAAATCACTGCAAAATTCTTGCAGTGATTTTTTTGATTATAAATGCTTGATATTCACGATTTAAATACAAAAATGCGGCCTAAAGTTCCTACTGAGATTTTAATTTCCGGCCGCCCACTAAGGAGTGATGTGGAATATTCGATTCTCGGAGAGATAATTTTAGGCCACCATTTGAAAAGAAATAGATTTAATTATTCGTCTTCATTTAATGCCTTAATGCCTGGAAGTGCCTTGCCCTCGAGATATTCTAACATGGCACCGCCACCAGTGCTGATGTAGGAAATGTAATCGTTCAAATCAAATTTTGTGATAGCTGCAATAGAGTCACCACCTCCGATAAGAGAGTAGGCACCAGAAATGGTCGTTGTGGCAACGGTTAAGGTAATGGCGTGTGTGCCATTTGAAAAACGTTTCATTTCGAAAACACCCAATGGACCATTCCATAAAATCGTTCTTGAATTTTTAATGATGTCGGCAAACATTCGGATAGTTTTGGGACCAATGTCCATTCCTTCCCAACCATCTGGAATGTGGTTTTGGGTGGTAGTATAGATGTTTGCGTCTTCCGCATACTTGTCTGCACAAATATTATCGATAGGCAGATACAAATTAATGCCTCTTAAGTGTGCTTTCTTCACAATTTCTTTGGCAACGGGAACCATCTCGGGTTCAAATAGGGAATTGCCGATTTTTACGCCAAGCGCGTTCAAAAAAGTATAGGCCATTCCGCCACCAATAATTAAATTGTCAACTTTGTCTAATAAATTATTCAAAATGTTGAGCTTGCTCGATACCTTTGAACCTCCAATAATGGCTGTGAACGGAGTAATAGGATTTTGTAGAACGTGGTCAAGGTTGGCGGCTTCATTGTAAAGTAAGTAGCCAGCATAACTTTTGCCCGGGAAACATTTGACGATGGTTGCAGTGGAAGCGTGCTCGCGGTGGGCAGTGCCAAAGGCATCATTAACATAACAGTCGCCAAGACTGGCAATGGCTTTGGCAAATTCCATATCGCCTTTTTCTTCTTCTGCGTGGAAACGTAGGTTTTCCAATAAGCCAATTTCTCCAGGTTTCATACTGGCAATCCTGTTTTTGGTTTCAGGATCTAAAACATCTCCTAAGAAAATAACGGCTTGTCCTAAAATTTCAGAAGCTTTGCCTACAATATGCTTAAGCGAAAATTTGTCGTTTACTTCGCCTTTCGGACGGCCAAGATGAGACATCAAGATGGCAATGCCGCCTTCTTCAGTAATAGTATTGATGGTTTCTTTGGTCCTTTCAATACGGGTGCTGTCGGTAACTTCAAATTGTTCGTTCAATGGTACGTTGTAATCTACACGGATTAAAACTTTCTTGCCGTTGAAATTGGTCTGGTCAATCGATTTCATAACTATTCGTATTAAATTTTTACTATAATAATCAAATGTTATTTTTTGTCTATAACTAATGCGTCTGCCACGACTTCAGCCACAGATTTGATTTCCACATTGAGTTTGTAGTGGTGATTAATTTGGATAAGCTGATCAACACAATTGTGGCAGGGCGTAATCACCACATTGGCACCAGTGGCTTTAATTTGTTCGGCTTTGATTTCTCCGACTTTGAGCCTTCGATCGTTATACTCACTCATAGCCAACATTCCACCTCCACCGCCGCAGCAGAAATTGTCGTTGCCGTACGGATTCATCTCGATCAGTTCCGGAACCACACTCTTGACCACGTAGCGCAGCGAATTGAATAATCCGCCATTTCGTGTGATGTTGCATGGGTCGTGGATAGTATATTTTTTTGTGTTGAGGTTTTTGTCCACTTTGATAATACCTTTTTTTAGATATTCTTCAATGAGTTCTACCAAGGTGATCATCTTGAAATCTGGATGCTTTTGCAAGTAATTCGGGGCTTCCCAACGAAGGGTGCGAGAGCCATGCCCGCATTCGCCCAAAACCAAAGTTTTACAACCCAATTTGTCCATCTCATCAAACATGTTTTTCGCAATTTGTTTGGCTTCTTGGTCATTACCCGAAAAATAACCATAGTTTGTTACATCATACATCTTTGAAGACAAGGTCCAGTTGGCATTGGCGGCGTAGAAAATTTTGGCCGCCGCAGCGATGGATAGAGGGAAAAACTTGGGCTCACGAGGATTGAGGGTGTAAAGCATTTCACGTCCCATTTCATTCAAAGGGATTTTTGCATTTTCATCTTCCACATCATCTTGCAAATCTTCTTCCATCCATTGGATGGTATCAATGTATTCTTCTTCCGGAATGCCCATATTGTTGCCAGTGGTAATGGCTGCATCAACGGTGGCTTGCAAGGTCTTGGGTACATAGCCCATCGCAGCCAGCATTCTTCGACCTGTGCGAACAATGAAGGGAATATCAACGCCAATGGAGCAATGTTTGACACAACGACCACACATTGTACAAGCTCCATACAGCGAATCTACCATTTCTTCAATCATCTTGTCGTCCAAATCTCTCGCATTGACCAATGCCGGTGCGGTTTTTCCTATGAAAGTGCAATATCTACGATATATGGAAGCAACAAGATCCACTTTCTTTCCGGGAATGAATTTGGGGTCGTTGAAGATCTTGTAAAACATACAACTCGTCCCACACAAACCACAATGTACACAAGCGTTGAGATGTGTGACCAATTTACTGTCCACCTTGGGTGATAGAAACTTTTTGGCAATTTGTATATTATTGGGGTTAATAGTATTCATAAATAATATTTTTTGCAAAGATAGCTAAAACTTTGATATTTTGCAAGAATATCATTTTAAATATAGTTATGGGGGAAAAACGCCGTTGTAAATATCGACGGCGAATCCGTTATGATGGAGCAAAATCTTCAAATAGAAGTAAACCCAAATAGTTTGAAAGTCTTATTTTAAAGTAATGTAGCTTTCTCCAAGATAAGCATTGTCGGTAAATACCTGAACTATGTATTTGCCTTTGATGGCTTTGTCATTGTCTCGGATATCCCATACCAATGAAATATTTTGAGCTTTGTTGTCATAATTAATCGTGGTTTTTGCAGTATATTGCAAACGCTGGCCATTGTTGACAAAAGTATAGGAATCTCCAGCTCCGGGAGTTAAAACTCTTCCGGTTTCGGGAAGGGCAATACGACAATAAAGATTGACAGGACCGGCAGGCAAAAGCGAGTTCTCAGCCAAGGTTAACGTGGTTTTTAATGCTTTTGCTCGGGCTGCTCTGTCTGTTTCAACCTCTGTGCCTTTGGATTTGTAAAATACGGCGCGACTGCGAATGTTATAGGCCTTGTGGACTGCTGCTCCAGAAATGCGGGTGTTCAAGCTGTCTTTATGTCTTTGAAGAAGTGCCTTTTCTTCCTGTGTCTGTGCCAAGGTTTCTCTAACTTGTGAATTTTCTTCCTTTAACGCCTGGTTTTCAGCATAAAGTTGATCGATTTCCGTAACATATTCTTGGGCAATATTCTGCAAACGCTGAAGTTGTCGCTTAATTTTGTTGTAATCACCTTGAGATGCAATCAATTTCTGAATTTCAGCGGCATTGGCCATGATGGTACTGTCTTTTTCACTGAGTAAGTCAGACAATTCGCCATATTCGCTTTTGATTTTTTCATGCTCAGCCAATAATGCATCTAATTCTGCCTGCAGATTTTCATTTTCTGTGGTCACCTCAGTGTATTCTTGATTGAAAACGGGTTTGGCAAAAAATCCGAAGTATAACGTTGTAAATAAAAGGATTGCACATAATGCCCCTAAAATAATAACCCATTTTTTTAATGGATTTTGTTCGTTTTTTTCGTGTATGGTTTCCATTTTTTTTGTAATTTTGAATCTCTAAACTTAAAACTGCAAAGATACTAATTTATTATGCTATATGAACAAATTTGATGAACTTTTGCAAAATTTTATTGCTTTTTTCTATCCTCGTTCTTGCGTTGCTTGTGGCAACGCCTTACAAAAAAAGGAACAACACTTTTGTCTGTCTTGTTTGATGCACCTACCGGAGACCAATTACCACTTGATGGAACAGTCTCCTCTGGATTTGATTTTCGCGGGCCGTGTGCCCGTGGAAAAGGTGTCCTCAATGCTTTTTTATAAAAAGGGAAATCCTGTCCAGCACATCCTGCATTCGCTGAAGTATAAGGGAAATAAGGAAATAGGTGCCTTTTTAGGAGAAATGTATGGAAAACAATTGATGAGAAGCGAGTATTATAAATCTGTCGATTGCATTCTCCCTATTCCCTTGCATCCAAAAAAAATTAAAATTCGTGGATATAATCAAAGTGAATGGATTGCCATGGGTTTAAGTAAAAGTATGAATATACCATATTATAATGATATATTGTTGAGAGCGGAATTCACGGAAACGCAAACTAAAAAAAGTCGTTTTAGCCGATGGGAAAACGTTAAGGATGTGTTTGTCGTGGAAAATGCGGAATTGCTAAAGGACAAACACGTGCTTGTTTGTGATGATGTGCTAACAACAGGGGCAACAATGGAAGCAGCTATCATGAAAATCAAGCAAGTTGGAAATGTGCGTGTTAGTGTCGCAACTTTGGCTTGTGCCAATTAATTTACCTGTTGGTAATAAGGGTAATACTGCCATGTAAAGGATGAATGACGGAACCTCGTAATGAGTATAGGTAAACATCGCAACTGTAAAAATAAGTGCCGTCAGAACATTTTTCCTTGCTCAAATAATTGCGACCATCCCAGTTGATGTCTGGATTATCGGTGTGGAAAACCTTTCTTCCCCAGCGATTGTAAATGGTCATATCAATTTTTTCAACGTTGTGGTAAGGTTGATAGGGCTGGAATAGGTCATTTGTGCCGTCATCATTGGGGGTAAAAGTATTGGGAAGCCTGTAATCCATACATTCGTCAACATCAATGCAGGTCTCGGCGGTACGTCCTGATAGATTATTGTTGGAATCAATGGATGCCAATGCAAAGCAGCCGGTAACGTACGGAAGATTACTTAAAGTATATTCACAATGACTGCCATCACAATAGTTTCCGTCTATTGAATCTATAATGAAAAAATCTTCCTCAAGCTGCTTTTTATAATA
>JAKSMH010000340.1 GCA_024400715.1 Bacteroidales bacterium
ATACACATATTCAAAAACCTTCTGGTTATTATACTTCCCTGCAGCTTTCAACATCGCATAAAGTTCCACTCCCGTCGAATAGTTCCATTTCGGTTTCGTTCTGAAGTCCAAATTAACTGCATGCGGTGTACGCTGCATCTCACTCAGGCACAACTGAATGCTCAAAGGTAGCTCTTGACTGTTTTCTTCTGAATCTGCGACTTGAGTCTTATTGCACGAAAGCGCTACAATAGCAACTGTCACAACAACAAGTATTCGCTTTATTGTAGAAATCATACCGAACAACATGTTTATTTTAATGTATAATACTCTGGCGACCAACCACTGGTCTTCGTCATAACCGCTTCCATTGTAATAGCCTTGGCCTCATCGTCCGTAAGCTGCTTGCTCCAGTCTACACGGTTGCTGACATCCGATCCCTCGTTGTTATACTCACAATAGCGCGAACTCTTGCGGTTGCTTGCCTGACCCCAATCGTGCCAGCCCTCCGGCCTGATTTGTGCAGGGAACTTGCAGTTCATAAAAACAACTGCCGCATAGGCTCGCCATGGACGGCCAAGATAGACCGCTTTTACGGGTCTGTCTACTTTTATCTCACACTTGTTGAAAACATATCCGAATGGCTCGTCTTGAGGTGTCGAAGCCGCAGTAATATATGAATCCGACTTACAAAACAACTCACATTTCTCAAACCATACCGTAGCAGGTCCAAATATGAAATCCGTAGTTCCTTCTATATAACAGTTGCAAAAAAACTCTCTGGCACCAGCTCTGCCATTGAATACCGTATCCTGATTACCAATAAATTTACATCCCACAAACTCACACTTATCACCCTCAACATGCAAGGCGACTGCCTGTCCTACCCGACCCGCATTGTTCTCAACCGTCAGGTTCTCTAAGCGTATGCCGTCACCATCAATGCGCATTGTCGATGTTTTGAAAGTTCCCATGTTGTTCAACTTCGCATGGTCACTGTATACTATCCTGGTATGCTCAACACTCTGTCCTATTATTGTTATGTCACATTTGTTCGATGGCACAATAACCTTTTCGTTATATACTCCATCCTTAACATATATCACTACTCGAGTCGGTTTATAGTCCCGCACCGAGAGGATTGCCTCCTGCAACGTGGTAAACTGACCGTTACCTTTCTTGTCTACTACAATATCCGGCGCATTAGGCTGAGCAACAGCACTGAATACCGGCATCATCAACAATGCCGCCGACACCAACTTCTTCAATAAAGTTTTCATACAGCAAATTAATTTTTTTCTGATTACATTTCGAACTTTCAAGTTCTAATCATCTATTAAAACTGTTTTAAGCCCAAGCACAAAATTATATACATTTTATATAAAAGAAGGCCGACAATTTGATATTTGTCGACCAATAATAGGGGGGATTTTAACTAATTATGTTACAATAATCTTCAACCCTACCTTTTCACCATCTCTTTTTGTCAATTATGACTGAAAAACAAACTGACGATAAAAAGAAACGAACAGAAAAAAATTCAAACATTTTCTAAAATCCCATCAATCAACCGTTTATTATTCCTCGTCTTTCATCTCCATAATATTCGAAGCCAGATTATCTGCTGCCTGAACCAACGAAATCAAC
>JAKSMH010000341.1 GCA_024400715.1 Bacteroidales bacterium
TGCCCACGTGTTCAAAATGGGAAAAGCGTAAACCCGCATTGATTTTCAGCCACTTGGTCACGTCCCATTCGTCCCAGGCGTAAATTCCCAACTCGTGGGCATAATACGGAGCGGTCTTGGGCAAGGTCAGAGACGCATTTTCGCCCACATTGGCATCATACTCATTGGGACGCATAACGTGAAATATATAATGCACGCCAAAGCGAGCGTTGTGTTTCGGTGAAGGCATATAAGTCAATTCACTCTTCAACGAATAATCTTCCAAGCCGGATTTCAACGCCAGACTATACACCGACATACCCATTTCGGTTTTGAAATCATAATGGCTAAAAGTAAAAGACGTATTCAAAAACAAATTGGGAGCGATGATGTAATTCCATCGGGCACTGGCCATCGCATTGGCCCACACGAAATTGGTATTCGTAGAGCCCGATTTGGACTTAAATCCGTAACAGTCGTTGCCATAATACCCGCCAAAATATAAGCGGTGTTTTTCATTTACAACGACATTAAACTTCGCATTTAAATCATAGAAGTAGAATTTCGTACCTTTCATTTCATGGTCTTTCGGAAGAAACGGCTGAATCAGCAAATCGATATAGGTACGACGTGCGGAGATGATAAAAGAGCACACATCTTTTTTAATAGGTCCCTGGACAGTAAGTTTGGAGAAAAGCAATCCCACGCTGCCGTCCAGTTCAAATTTCTTCATATTGCCTTCTTTTTGAGACACATCAATAACCGATGACAATCGTCCGCCATAGTATGCCGGCATTCCCGACTTATAGACCTCCACATTGCGAACCGCATCGGCATTAAAGACCGAAAAGAAACCGAACAAGTGACTGGCGTTGTAAATCGTGGCCTCGTCAAGAAGCACCAAATTCTGGTCTGCCCCACCCCCACGCACATAAAAACCGCTATTGCCCTCACCTCCAGAGGAAAAACCGGGAAGCAATTGCACGCTCTTAATCACGTCGGTCTCGCCTAAAAACGCAGGCATTTTCTTGATAGTCTGTATTTTAAGGTCAATTTTTCCCACTGCCGCGCTGGTCACGTTGTGATCTTCCTTTTGACCGGTCACCACCACCTCGTCCGTAAGGATTGCGGATGGAGTCAAAGCTATATTCTTCGTTTGATTTTTGGTCAGGACAAGATTTTCGGTCATTTCCTGAAAACCCATAAAAGAGACCTTGAACTGATAACTACCGGGGAATACCGAAATAGAATAAAAACCCGCCTTGTTGCTTACGCAACCTTGCGGGTTAGAAGGGTTGGCTGTGTCAACCAAAATAACGTATGCGCCCATGATTTGCTCGCCGCTATTGGCATCAGTTACGGTACCTGAAAGCGTAACTTTTTGAGCAAATGCAACTTGCAAAAAAAGTACAAGCCAGAAACCAAGGGCAAGAATTTTTTTCAACTATTCTCTCACTTTCAGGATAAAGCCTGTACCATGAACATTGCAGATTTCAACCTTGGGTTCAAATCCTGGCAAATACTTATCGTGACGACCACCATTAGGATTCAAATGTTCTTTACTGACAGGTTCAATATTAATATAAGAACGCAGTTTTGTCAAGAAAACATCCATACTACGACCAACAGAATAGTCTTCATCAC
>JAKSMH010000342.1 GCA_024400715.1 Bacteroidales bacterium
CGAAATAGTTCTGCAAGAAAGTGATGACGGCGGAAAGGATTTCCTTGCCCAACAGCACACAAGCAATGGTGACGACAATCTTGTAGGCGGCAGGGCCCCAAGGCGTGTGTGCGTTGACCATTCCGTCAACCTCATCGACGGTCCAATCCAGAACGATAGCATTGACCTGAGCCATCAATGAGCCGATGAGTGTAAGAATTAAAGTAATGAAAACCAACCATTTGTATGGTTTTACAAAAGGCTTGATGTTTTTGAAAAGTTGCCAGATGTTCATAGTATTGAAAAGTGATTATTATTGATTTAATAGTTTTTCAACGTCTTTTTTGAGAAGAGGTATATGCTTGATCACAAGTCCCCATAAAAACTCGACATCCACACAGTCATATCCGTGAATGACCCTATTGCGTGTCCTTATGACGTTTTTAGCATTTTCAAGTGAAAAGTCAGGATTTTCTTTCAAGATCCTATTGAGAGCTTCGCCCATGATTTCCACATTACGTTCAACAGCACGACGGCGGAGCAGGTCTTTTCTAAAATCCTCAAATATCTTTGGCTGACCTTCAAAAAACGATTCTATTTCGTTACATGCGTTTAGCACATCCAAAAGATGTTTTTTTACATATTCATCCATAAATCAATTGTTTGTTGCGGTCAATATTGTTCTTAAGAATGTAATTTTGGATGGCATTGCCTTCTAACAAATCCACTTCCCGTCCAAAGAGTTCCTGAAGTGCATCTTGAAAGTTAAAATAGTTGTCCACATAATCTTCGTGAGGGACATTTTCGAAATACACTTCTAAATCGATGTCGCTGTCGGGATTGAACCGGTCAGTGAGAACGGAGCCGAACACAAACAGCTGTTTCACTTTATGCTGCTGGCAAAGGGCAATAATCAGTGGACGGTATTTTTCGATATAATTCATCGTGGAATTTTTTGCAAAGGTAAACTTTTTCTCTTTTCTGGGTGATGAAATCCTTTTCTGGATGCGTTTATATTTAACAATTTGATTCACACATTTTTCAAATTTCATCAATGATAATTGTTTTTTGATGATTTTCAATGATTTCAATTTAATTATTTATCAATCAATGTTTTGAGATATTGAAAATACATTCATTTGGCAATTACGGCAATCAAATTCGAGGCGGAATGTTCCTTTTTCGTTCGAGAGGATGAGTGGCGTGGCCTTTTTGCCTGTTTCCTTGCTGCACATTCCGTTGGCGTAGCGGATGCAGTGTTTGGTTGTCATCACCTTGATGCCGGACTGCTTGGAATACGATTTTTCCAATCCGTCCTCGATTTCGTTTACGCCGTGCTGACGGTAAAAATCAGCGGCCATAGCATTGGTCACATTACCCAAATAGGATAATTCCGTTTCGGGATATGCCGCATCATTTTGCAAGATGTCGCAATGGGAACGGTTATTTTTATGGTTTTCAACCAATTGATTCATCAGTTTTTCAACCAGATTGCGTTTCATTTCGCCGATGACCGAGGCCGGAATCAGGTAAGGTTGCGCAAAATCCAGTTTCAAATCGACGGGATTAAAAATGGTGTCGCCCCATTGCAGGGTCTTTTTGCGGATGTTTTCGGTGGCCTTTTCGGGGT
>JAKSMH010000343.1 GCA_024400715.1 Bacteroidales bacterium
AGCATAGGTAGGTCGAAGCGGGGCAAGTGAACGTCGTTCACGTATCGAGCTTTAGCAGAAAACCGCTAATTTTCTAACAACAAAGCGAAATACGGGAACGCGTCATGTGTAATCACGTGGCGCATTCTCTATCTGTGTTTTGTTGTGGGCTCTTAGCGGTGCCTCTGTTAAGATGTAGATAGCAGGATGCGCCACTCTTTTTCGCGCGAACATTTGCGCGAAGATTCGGGCGGCACATTTCAACGTGGGCGACAAGGCTTGTAATGTGCCGCTTTTCTATTCCGTGTGGAAGGGTGGTGCGTGGTATGGGCACGGAGCGAAAAGATTGGATTTGACGGATGGAGATACCTGTAGAATTGAAGAATGCCGCAGAACATTGTAGTGGTTGGCAACCAATTTCATGCAAGGTTGAAACGCGAACATTTGGGAGCGGCGAGCGGCGGAAGACCGTTAAAGTGTATTCCTTGACGTTTGCGACCAAGTCGAGAAACTGTGAGCGAGTGGCAACCTTCGGGAATTGGGTTGTTCAGATGATGCCGTACGTGACAATAATTGCATTAGGAGTGATAGTCGGTTGTTCATTTCACGCTGCACTGGGACAGAAAACAAATGATGTGTCAGGTCGGACGATAATTTCGCATACCACGACGACTGAATTCATACAACCGAAAAAATGAACGATAAGTTGACACTAAAATCTGTATATAAGGAATACTGGAAGTGCCGCGACTTTGAGCTGCAGCATTTTTGGCAGCGGTCAATTTTTCTGACGGCTTTTCTAGTTGGATGCTTTACATTGTACGGCGGGTTGTTGGCGTCTGTATTGGAAAATTTGGAAAAACTATATGCGTTGTTTGTCGTTTTGAATTGCGGCGGTTTTATGATTTCATTTGTTGGAATTGTTTTGTCGTGTTTGTGGATTATGATGGCGAAAGGGTCGAAGGCCTGGTACGAGAGGTGGGAGAAGGCGATTTATGCATTTCCAGATGCGTATAGCGGGGCGTTTGAAGCTGGTGCGGAGAAGGTTGCAGGGTTTCGTATTGAGGAAATTGATGGATTTCAAAACGACAAGGTTTCAAGTTGGCTTTGGAATACGCATGGTGGTGCGTACTCGCCATCAAAAATCAATATCGCGATTGGTCATTTATCATTGATAATCTGGTGTTCCACGGCTTTCCTACATATGAGTTCCCTGTATTGTGGAAGGGAATTGGTCGTCAGGATGATAGATGGGCTGGACAGCTCTTTCTGCGGAATGGTGTTGGCCTTTCTTTGGTCCATTGGCTTGTTGCTTGTTTGGATTTATGCAAGATCAAACCTCAAAAGCGGAGTCTTGCAAGATAATTGAAAGTAAGTGACTGAAGGAGGTAAGAAGTGATTGTAAAAAACATCATAGCGGTTGGTTTGGTCTCGTCGACAATACTGCAAACGGCAGCAATGACGCCGACAGTGACCGATGTCAAGGCGCGGCAGAGGTTTCCGTGGAACGGGATGGTCGATATCGACTATACCCTGAGCGGGGACACGGGCGGGCTGGGGGTGCTCATCACCGTGAAGGACGGTGAGACGGGGACGACCTACACGCCGACGAAGTTCTGCGAGG
>JAKSMH010000344.1 GCA_024400715.1 Bacteroidales bacterium
ATGTTGCTCGTCACGCGGTCTTTCGCAAAACCGGCATTGTTCTTGCACTTCTCTACGGCATCTTTATCGGAATGTGAAATTTGCTTACAGTCGACACAAAGCGTATCGGTAAACTCATAAAGCACTTTGCGCGACACATTGCCCAAACGGCCATAAATAACATGGTAAATATTGGTGGTTCCCATAGAAGAATAGGCTTTGGCCTGGGTAAGCATACCCTCCTTGTTGAAAGCAAGCGACACAAATTCGCGTCCCTCCTTAAACGAAATAGTCTTAACAGGGCCTTTCAAACCATATTCGCCTGCTGTTTCGAAATAGTTATTAGGATTCACAACCACACCAAATGCGTCTGTCATTGACATCGCTGCCAACAACACAAAAAAAGTCTCTCTCATATATATATAATGTTCAAACAACAGAATCAGTTGTTATGCAAAATTAGCGTATCTACTCGATATTTAATACGCAAATTTAATATTAAATTTTGAACCATTTTATACGGAAATTCTATTTTTTGGCAATAAAGCATAGAATTGAGGAACGGTTTTCTGCTTTCGGAAAGACGGTAACATGGAAGACGGCAGGTTTTACTGCCTGCCGTTTAATCTTTTTTCTTCCATAACGATACAGTTCCGTCGGTTTGGAAGTTTCTACTCTCGACTAAACAACCGTAACTGTCGTACTTCTGGACACTCTTCAAACTACCGTTCTCGTAAAACAAGAAGGCCTCGGTTTTTCGTGGAAAAGATTTTGAGCCATTGTACTTTTCCATCAGCTCTAAATTCCCTTTCCCGCTATAAGTGGAGATTTCCACTAACGCATTCTCTTTGTTGTAGTTGTAGAATATCATGCTCTGCAAGATGCCTTTGCCCGACCAAGTACAATACTCCACCAGCATTCCCGAATCGTTGAACTTTTTCACGCCTTTTTTTTCCAGACTGCCATCGGCGTTGAAGCGGCTACTCATAACCACCCTACCTTCGTCGTCGTACTTTTTAAGGGTATCTATATCGCCATTTGCACGGTAGGTGCAGCATTCTAACTTATTGCCCCTGCTGTTGTATTTGTAGACATCGCTGAAAGCGGGAGCGCCACCTTCATTATTACCGTCCGCCTCAACCAAACGGTTCTTCACAACATAGTCGGCAACACCCTGCAACCGAATGCCCAGTAACTGATGATGGCGGAACTCCATATAAAAATATTTCGATTGCTGTCCGTATAGCAGCAGATCGGGTTGGTTGTCTTGCTTTTTTGCCGCCTTGGTCATCAGTTTCAAGAAACGGAGGCTATGAAAGAAGTCGGACATAGTGCACTCAAGACCTGTTCGGGTAATAAATTTGGCAATTTCTGTCGAATAATCCATTATGTCAAAATCTTCTACGAGCCATTTTACCACATCTTTTTCCTCGTAGCTCAACTCGAAACAATACTCGCCAGGCATTCCGTGCCCATGTGACAGGGTATCTTCGGTACTGATTGTAAATTCGCGGTCTACTCCACCCATTTTCAGGCTGAAATTATCCCCTTCCCTCAAATCATCATAATTAACAGCCATTAGCGTCAAGAATAAAAATACACATAGCCAGACAT
>JAKSMH010000345.1 GCA_024400715.1 Bacteroidales bacterium
TCTGCAAACAGATAATCTCCCTCCACGGCGGCACAATATCCGCATCATCAAGCGAGGAGGGAACGGTGTTCAGGATTGTAATGGGATGGTAAAAATCACAGCAACGGAGCCATATATAATGGCAAATATGTGACTCCATCCTCAATTTTAAGATCCGAAGTATGCAACACGTATGGAGTGTGCAATTGTTCGGAATACTTGCCAATCCATTTCTTCAAAGAGGTGATAGTATAACTATTGGAAGACTTTACTTCTATGGGAGATATATTATGACGATTAGTAACCTTGCTCTTTGATATCAGGAAATCTATCTCCATTCTGTTTTCTGCATTTTTAGAATCAGAATTGCCATAAAAGAACAGCTCGTGGCCTGATGCTCTTAGCATTTGGGCTACAAGATTCTCGATAATCATACCCTCGTTAACCTCCAACTTACTGAGAATAAGTTTTCTATAAATTTCTATAGGCACGTTGCCATTCTCCGAAAAGCAATGCGTAACAAGCAAACCAGTATCCGCCATATAACATTTCAAAGTAGTACGCGACTCATTCATCCTAAGACCAATTGTAGGCTCTGTAGTATTGTAGCAAATATTTACAATCCTGGCATCGCCAAGCCAAAAAAACGCATCGGAGTATTCTCGATACCTTGCCTTGGGAGACAAATCGGCCATTCGGAATTTTTGCTCGTGGTTTCTAAGCTGAGAAGGAATACTGTCAAATATCATTGAAGCCTTGGTTTCGGCACCGGTAGCATATTTCTTGATATCGTTGCGATACAGAGCCAATATTTCCTGCTTCTGATAGTCAACTTCCTCAAAATCCTTGGTTTCTATATAAGACTTAACAACCTGAGGCATACCGCCAACTACAATATACAACCTGAGAAGATCCATTGCCTTGCGGTGCAATCCTTCCAACGGCTTTCCCTTCTCGAAGCACTCCTTGATAAATGGCATAAGCATCTCATTGCCGTTGGCCCACAAGAATTCCTCAAAATCCATCGGATACATTTTTATGGGAAACTCCTCGGACGGTATCACAATATCGGCTACATTTTTCTTTATGGAAATAAGCGAACCGGTTTCGATATAATCGTACCTGCCATCGGCCACTAAATATTTAATAGCCGCCCTTGCCTTTGGGAATTGCTGAACCTCATCAAATATTATCAACGATTCCCTGACATACAATTTCTTATCAAAATACAATTGCAGGCGAATGAAAAAATCATCCAGATTATGCAGTTTATGAACAAAAATATCAGTTAACTCATCATCCAAGTTATTGAAATCCACAAGAATATACGACTTGTATTCCTGTCGGCCAAACTGCTCAACAATATAACTTTTACCAATACGGCGAGCTCCTTCTATAAGCAACGCCGTACGTCCTTTCCGCTTTTCTTTCCAAGCCTTAAGCTGTTCGTAAATCTTCCTTTTCATACAATACTAATTTTCAATGTATTACAAATAAAAATCACGTTTTCGAGCGTTACAAAGGTATAAAAAATCACGTTTTCGAGCAAATCAACACCCCAAAAAATCACGTTTTCGAGGTT
>JAKSMH010000346.1 GCA_024400715.1 Bacteroidales bacterium
GGTGGAGGTGGAATGGTATGCTGTGAGATGGAGATCGGACAGTGTTGAGAACAGGGGAGCATAGTGAGAGGGAGTGGAGAATTTGAGATAGTTCAATGTACTGACAGATACTATCAACAACAGGGAAAATGTTGAAAAAATCCAACTACAGAAATTTCAACAGGAAACTTTGGCTTTGGAACAACAATACGAAAATCAGAAAGCAGCCATGCAACAGCGCCATATTTTCATCATCCTATTGCTTGCATTCCTATTGGTAGTTGGTTCGTTGGTTATCGTAATCATTATGCTTAACCGAAAAAGAAAACTTGAAACCACAGCAGCAGTCCTCGATACCCGTAATCGTGAAGTGACCTCAAAAACGATGGAACAAATTCATCTCAATCAAGTCCTTCAGGATGTTGTAACCAAGTTGACTTATTTTTCAAATAACCCAAAAGACAATCCCAACGCAGTTGGATCAGCTATTCGCGATTTGAAAAACATCATTGACGATGGCTCGGAAAAAGACTTTGATTTTTATTTCACCCAAGTCCATCCTGATTTTTACAGAAAGTTGCAGGCCGATTTCCCCAACCTGACTGCCAACGACCTTCGCCTTTGTGCATACATCAAAAACAATCTGAATGTAAAAGATGTGGCCGAAATGACCGGGATAAGTGCCGATAGCGTGAAAACAGCACGCAGCAGATTGAGACGAAAACTAGGTATAAGTAACCCTAACGACTCGCTTTTTGATTTTTTTTCAAGATATTGATAAATAATGGTTTGAATACGATTGTTACTTTATATCCACCTGTTTTTTGCGCCTCGTTCACCTTTAATAAACCGTGATTTGCTTGACAATTTTTGACAAAGCTTTACTTTTGCCGAAAATTCTAAAAATCACGGATTATTAACTTAAATCTATCAAAAATGAAGAAATTTTTCGCATTGCTTATGGTGACCTTATTATTAGGCACCATAGAGACAAAGGCTCAAAACCGCTGCCAGATTGGTGATGGCACAACTTATTTGAGCACAATTCAGGCATCTGACAATCAGATTGTCAAGAAGGTTGGAAACAACATCGTTGTCACCACAAAAGGCAAAAACAATCCCATCCTTACTGAAGGCAGGGCTACTTACACGCTGACCATCGCTCCTGAAGGTAACTGGGAAAAAATCATTGTCAATAATGACGAAGGTTATGAGTTTTTCCAAAATGGTTGGGATGGTCCATTTGAGCAGGAAATTTCTGAAGGCAGATATGATATTGTTGTGTATGGCTATACTGAAGACAATAAGAATTCTGTGGTGCTTGCATATGATCAATTTGAAATTTCTGAAAACACAATATTCAATCCCTCGATGAGTGAAGCTACAAATTACATTCATTTGGACGGGTTTGATGAGAGCGGAACCGATATCTCAGAATTGCCGATTACTTCTTTTGGTTATGATTTCGAGACAAATTTTGTAATGAGTCATGGAACATGGAGCTTGCAATATAATAATTATATTGATGACTCTAGTATGTCAAATAATACAGGAGTGTTTTTC
>JAKSMH010000347.1 GCA_024400715.1 Bacteroidales bacterium
AAGATACCAACGAAAGCTCAACAATATGGCTTCCGTCATCGCGTTGATTGGCGAAGAAAAGGGCGGAGTAGTGGTTTTGGGCGTTTCCGAAGTCGAAAACAAACGCGTGTTGGACGACCTGGTGGCTACCGAGAAACTGAAACCTCTCAATTTGGGCGTTGCTCATCATGATTCCCCCGACCGTCGTGGCGTGGATGTGGCTTTCCTTTATGATAAGGACAGATTTCAAGTGCTTAGCACAAAAGCTTTTAGACTTACCACCGAAGATACGAGTTTCCGTACCCGCGACCAATTTCTGATGACCGGCGTGATTGACAATACCGACACAATTTATTGCATCGTTATGCATTGGCCTTCAAAATTGGGCGGTGAGAAAAGAAGTATGCCTAAGCGAATTGCCGCCGCACAACTGGCACGCCACATCGCCGATTCAATCTTAGCAATCAACATCAACGCGAATATCGTCTTTATGGGTGACTTTAACGACAGTCCAACCGCAAAGAGTTTGAAGGAATATTTGCAACCCAAGGTGAAAATTAAAGATGTTCAGCGTGGCGACTTGTTCAACCCGATGTGGAAAATGTATCAGGACGGCGTAGGAACATACGCCTATCGCGACGTGTGGGATGTGATTGACCAAATTGTCATTTCTTCAAATCTAATCCATCCAGTTAGGCCAAGTTCTTATAAGTATGTGGGAACAAAGGTGTTTAGAAAGAATTTTATGCTGTCACAATCCGGTTCTTATATCGGCTATCCGTTAAGAACATACGCGGCTGGAGTTTATCAAGGTGGCTACAGCGACCATTTTCCCGTTTACATTATTCTTGAAAAATAAAAAAATTTCATAGTTATGGATAAAAAACTTGTCATTATTCCGACTTATAACGAAAAGGAAAATATTGAAAACATCATTCGTACGGTATTTTCTCTCGGAGATTATCATATTTTAATTATTGAAGACAATTCTCCTGACGGTACCGCTCAAATTGTGAAGAATTTGATAGGGGAGTACCCCGAAAAATTATTCATAGAGGAAAGAAAAGGAAAATTGGGACTTGGAACGGCCTATATCCACGGATTTAAGTGGGCTTTGGCGCATAATTACGACTTTGTCTTCGAAATGGATGCCGATTTTTCACACAATCCTAATGATTTGGCACGTCTGTATCAGGCATGCGTGGAACAAAACGCAGATCTGACCATCGGTTCACGCTATTGTAATGGTGTCAATGTCGTTAATTGGCCAATGTCTCGATTGCTTATGTCGTATTATGGCTCGGCATACGTTAGAATTATGTTGGGTATTCCTGTTCACGATACGACGGCCGGTTTTAAGTGTTATCGTGCCGCTACGCTTAAAGCAATAGATTTTGAGCAAATTCATCACGTCGGTTACGGATTCCAAATCGAAATGAAATTTAATGTCTATAAGTTGGGATTCAAAATCGTTGAAGTGCCGATTATTTTCGAGGACAGAAAACTGGGAACGTCGAAAATGTCCGGC
>JAKSMH010000348.1 GCA_024400715.1 Bacteroidales bacterium
TCTTTTCCCTTCTTGGGAACTGAGGAACCATTTTTTTTTTTTTTTTTTTCTCCCGCGGTCCCGTCACCGCCTACATTCATTTGAACGGACAATTGATGAAATACCCGAGTATGAATTTCTCCTTTGAACTTCCAAATTCAAGCCAAGAAGTTAGGAATCAGTTCTATATGGCTATTGACACCTCCAATCCGCAAAACAAGACCAAACAGTTTTTCATTTTCCTGCTCACCAATCAATTTATGCCCGACAATGCTTCCAATGCCGATATTAGCAGCAGTGTGGAAAATGGCGGGACCAACATTGTCACCAATATGATCAACAATTTTATTTCCAGACAGATGAAACGTGGCGGCGTGGGCATTGTCTATAATAACGACAAACAGAAAAGTTCTACCGAATACGGCATCAATGCCAATATGCAGTTCCTTGACGACCGTCTGATTTTAGAAACGACCATCGGTTATTATTACAACACTGGCAGCGGTGCCGGCTCCAGCCAACAAGGATTTAATAACTTTTACGGAGACTTCAGTTTGGAATACCTCATCACCCAAAGAGGAAATTGGCGAGTGAAAGTCTATAATTTCAACGATGACTACAATGGCGAATCCGCCAAGCGTATTCCGGGTGTGGGACTGGCCTTGCTTTACAAACAGGATTTCAACACCAAGGCCGATTTCAAGAATGAATTTGAACAATCCAAGATTGAAATCAATAAAAAAGAGAAGAAGTCTAAAAAAACGAAGAAAAACAAATAGAAATGAAAAACGATAATACCAAAATCATTGCCATCCTATTATTTTTGGCCTTTGTCATCGGCATCTGCTGGTATTTTTCTACCCTTATCATCTATTTGTTTATAGCTCTTTTACTCTCAATGGCCGGCAGTCCCATCGTCAAGCTGCTCTGCAAATTACGTATCGGCAAACTGTCCTTTCCTCGTTCCCTGGCTGCCGTCATCGCTTTGGCAGTCATTTTGGGCATCATTTATGGATTCTTTGCCCTGATTACCCCCCTTGTGCAGCAGGAAATCAACACCATTTCCAATACCGACCCGCAGATTATCGTTGATGGATATAACCAATTGCTGATCAATTTTGAACATTGGGCCGCACAACACGGTTTTTACATCACGTCCAGTGAATTGTCCGCAACATTGGAATCCCAATTGCGCGATTTTATCTACAAACTCGACTTCGGCTACATCTTCAAAGACCTCGCGGGAGTCATCGCCAGTTTGTCCGTTGCCGTTTTCTCCATCATTTTTCTCACCTATTTTTCCCTCAGCGACAACGGAATTATCATCAAAACCATCAAGAAAATATTCCCCATCAATTGGCGAACAAACTTTGACCACATTGTCGTCAATACCCGCCAGCAAGTTGTCAGATATTTTGGTGGCGTAGTGTTGGAAATGCTGATTGTCGGAACCATCAACGGATTTGTTTGCTACCTTTTGGGCGTTCCCAATGCCGTTCTCATCGGTGTGATTTCTGGATTATTC
>JAKSMH010000035.1 GCA_024400715.1 Bacteroidales bacterium
CATTTTTTTATTTCCGCTTTTAAGATTCAATGAATTTTTTCTGGATTATCTCGTTTAATCATGTTGAGATTCCGATGTTTTTAACTTACGTCTTAAATATCGGAATGACAACGCACCTTGTAGGTGTATGATTGGTCGGCATTCTGTCGGAGCATAACGGGAACGTTAGAATTAAGTGATTAAAATAATGAGACAAAATATTTTCAAAAAAATATTCGTTTCTCGTTATTTATTACAATAATTTTTGTATTTTTGCAGTTCTAAAAGTAGATTATCATAAAAATAACCGCCATGATAGAGAAAAAATCTGAAAAAGGCAATCTTGAAAAGAGAAAAACCACGTTTCTCTTGATAGGATTTGCTATCGTGCTGGGACTTACATACGTAAGTTTTGAGCTGTTTGCCTCTCGTGACAAAGGTGCTGTCATGACTTTAGATGACGAAGAATTCATCGAAGTAATGGATGAGGACGTTATTGCCACCGATCAAACTCCACCGCCGCCGCCACCACCAGTGGCACAACAACAAGAAATTGTGTTGAATATTGTGGATAATAATATCAAAGTTAATACTGATTTTGACTTTAGTCAGGATTTTGACGAAAACTTGGAAATTGAAGAATACGTTCCCATTGAAATCGTAGAAGAAGCGGTTGACGAAACACCTCCTGTTCGTTTTGCGGAAGAAATGCCGGAATTTATTGGCGGTATGGAAGCCATGTATTCTTTCCTCCAAAAAGAGTTGACTTATCCGGAAGTGGCTCGTAACAACGGTATTCAGGGTACAGTTCTGTTGGAATTCGTTGTGGAAAGAGATGGTAGCGTTAGTAACGTTAAGCCATTGGTATCATTATTCCCTGAATGCGACGCAGAAGCTATCCGCGTGGTGAAGAAAATGCCAAAATGGAAACCCGGTAAACAAATGGGTAAAGCTGTTCGTTGCTATTTCAACTTACCTATCCGTTTCACATTGCAATAAAATTATTCTCATTCTTCATAAAAGAAAAAAAAGAGACTTTTTGAAGGTCTCTTTTTTTATAACTATAACTTATCAGTCAAAATGAAAAAAAAATTCTTTCTTGCCAATTTGTTTTTACTAATTATACTAACATTACCTGCGCAAGATTCGGCTACAAGGCCAGCAACTTGTTATAGACTTCGTTTAACGGATAAGAATCAAAGCCCTTATTCAATTTCTCGTCCCGAAGAATTTTTATCCCAACGTGCCATTGACCATAAAAACCGCTACTTCATTCCTATTACGGAAGAGGATTTTCCTATCAATCCTCAATATAAACAGCAGATTTGTGCCATCAACTCCGACATACGAATCCTAACGGAATCAAAATGGCAAAATACCGTCGTCATTTATTGTCCCGATTCATTGGTTTTAACCACCGTGAAGGCATTGCCTTTTGTTTACACCAATGTTATTGCCGTAGCCAATTTCACTTTTCAAAATGGGGAACCGCAAAAAAACGAGTCAACGAGTCTCAATGAGAGTATCTTGACCAATCACCTATCAGACAGTAGCTACAATTATGGACCCAGCTTTGGACAAATTGCCATACACAACGGACACTTAATGCACCAATTGGGTTTTAAAGGCGACAGTATGCTTATCGTAGTAATGGATGGGGGTTGGGAAGGTTTTGATACCATCAGCTATTTCAGAGACCTATATAACAATGGCCAAATTTGGGGAACTTTGGATTTAGTACCCCAAGGAGACAGTTTATTGCCACACAGCGACAATGTTTATATTGGTACTGGTCATGGCACCAGCGTCGTTTCCACGATGGCCTCCGTTATCAACGGACAACTGATTGGAACAGCACCCCACGCCAACTATTTCTTTATCCGCACCGAAAATCCCTATTCAGAAGAACTGATTGAAGAAGATTTTTGGGCAAGGGGAGCTGAAATCGCTGATAGTTTGGGAGCGGATGTCATCACTTCATCCTTGGGTTATTCGTCATTTCCTGATTTCCCTCAAAGCAACCACATCTATGCGGATTGCGACGGCATCGTCAGCATTGCGTCTCGCAATGCGAGTTTGGCCTGTCACAAAGGTGCCGTTGTTTGTGTAAGTGCGGGCAACGAAGGCCGCAAACCCTGGCATTATATTACCTCTCCAGCCGATGCCTTTGATGTCATTACCGTTGGTGCCGCAAACGTTGACAGCGCAATGGCACCATTCTCATCATTCGGGCCCACCTACGACGGTCGCATAAAGCCCGATGCCGTCTCTGTGGGATGGGACACATACATTGTCGGGTCGGATGGTGTTGTCAGACAAGGAAATGGCACAAGCTTTGCGTGTCCCGTACTTGCCGGGATGGTGACTTGCCTAAGACAATCCCTCCCTCAAATGAGCGGCATGGACATCGTCAGGATTGTACGGGAAGCCGGTCATCAATACAATAGCCCAGATACCGCCATGGGATATGGAATACCTAATATTTACAAGGCCTATCTTGACCACGTCGAAGACGTTGCCGTCAATACCTATTTGCGGGAACCGCTTTCAATTTATCCCAATCCTTGTTCAAACAATCTACTGGTTGTCAATCCTGATTTTTCAATTGAAGAAATTCAGGTTTTTGATGTCAGTGGAAAATTGGTTTTGAGCCATCTCAACTGCAACAACACTTTGATTCAAGTTTCAACCGACAGCCTTTCTTCAGGATTATACATCCTTAAAACAAAGGAAAAAAACAAGATACGGACAGCGAAATTTATCAAGCAGTAGTCTGATTGAAAATCCAAAAAAATAGCGTAATTTTGCACTCCAAAACTTTCACCTATGCTTAAGATAGAAAACCTGCATGTTTCCATTAAAGGAAAAGAAATATTAAAAGGCGTTAACTTAGAAATCAATCCGGGGGAAGTCCATGCCATTATGGGTCCCAACGGCACCGGGAAAAGCACCTTGGCTTCTGTCATTGCCGGCAAAGAACTATTTGAAGTCACCGAAGGAAGCATTACTTATAAAGGCAAAAACCTTTTGGAAATGCCCATTGAGCAACGCGCCCGTGAAGGCATTTTCATTGGTTTTCAATATCCCGTGGAAATTCCCGGTGTCAGCATTTCAAACTTTATGCGTACTGCCCTCAATGAAATCCGCCAATATCGTGGTCTTCCCGCACTTACCGGGGCACAATTTTTAAAATTGATGGAGGAAAAGAAAAAAGTGGTTGAATTGACTGCCAAATTAAGCAACAGATCCGTCAACGAAGGGTTTTCCGGTGGCGAAAAGAAAAAGAACGAGATTTTCCAAATGGCTATGTTGGAACCCGAATTGGCCATTTTGGACGAAACTGATTCCGGTTTGGTTATTGACGCATTGCGTATCGTCGCCAATGGTGTTAACCAATTGAAAACCAAGGATAACTCAACGGTGGTCATTACCCACTACCAACGATTATTGGATTATATTGTCCCTGACATCGTTCATATTTTATTTGACGGAACAATTGTAAAATCTGGACCCAAGGAGTTGGCACTTCAATTGGAAGCCAAAGGCTATGACTGGATTAAGGAAGAATACGAACAGGGAAAACTCAGTTAAGATGGAGAACTTCATTCACTACATAAAAGACCTATTTGATACCCTTTCCAACCAACTTCCCAAGGACAAGGAAGGTAAAATTTCGGCATTAAGGCAGCAGGCCCTCAATGTCATTCTTTCCAAGGGATTGCCCACTTCCAAAGATGAATTATGGAGGCACTACCCTATTGAAAAAAAGCTAAGATGCGACTATGACATTCAACGCACGGCCGACCCATACAAACCCGTGGAGGAATACTTCAAATGTAACGTGCATCATATAGACACCTATATGTTCACCATTTTAAACGGTTGGTATGCGCATCAAAACGCACCGCTAACAACTTTTCCCAACGGGGTCATTGTTGGCAGCATTTTTGCAGCCGTTGCCCAGTACCCTGAACTTGTTCTAAAAAACTTGGTCCAATGTCAATCCGACAAGGCGGATAATTTTGTCAAACTCAACGAAGCGTTTTTCAACGACGGCATCTTCATATACGTACCCGATAACATCGTGGTAGAAAAGCCTATGCAATTGGTTTCCATCATAAACAGCAAGCAAAACTTGATGGTTCACAACCGAAATCTGATCGTTTTGGGCAAACACGCCTCATTGTCCTTGGTTCAATGCGACGATTCGTTGCAATTTGGCTATAGTTTCATCAACAATGTAACGGAAATCGTATTGGAGGAAGGCGCCAATATGAATTTTTACAAAATGGAGAACAAGGATGTCCAATCTTTGTTAATCAATCATATTTTTATTCATCAAAAAGGATTTTCGAAATTCTATTCCAACGCGGTTACCTTCAATGCGGGATTTTTGCGGAATATGATTCACGTAAATCTCACGGAACCCTTTGCCGAAGCCAAACTTTACGGTCTGTACCTGGTAGATAAGGAGCAATTTGTTGACAATCACGTTTATGTCAACCATGCGTCGCCGGATTGCAGCAGTTATCAATTATACAAAGGCATTGCCGACGATGAGTCACGGGCCAATTTCAACGGACATATTGTCGTACGGCCACACGCCCAGCGGACTTCAGCTTTCCAGACGAACAAGAATATCACGTTGACCGACGACGCCAAAATCACGACCAAGCCGTTTTTGGAAATTTACGCCGACGATGTCAAGTGCAGCCATGGTGCCACCGTAGGCCAGTTAGACGATGAAGCCTTATTCTATCTACGTTCGCGCGGCATTTGTGAACGCAATGCCCGAATGTTGTTGATGTATGCCTTTGCCAATGAAATCATTAATTTCGTCGCTATCGATTCGCTCAGAGAAAAACTGCTGGATATGACCAAGAAACGTCTCAGCGGAGAACTTTCCATCTGTGATCAATGCGTTTTGCATTGTTCTGACGAGAAACACTTTTCGTTTGAAATTGATATCAGCAAAATTTAAAGTATGAATATCGAACTTTTGTGTATTGGCAAAGAAAACGCGGACGCATTTGAAGATGCCATCAACCAATACATAAAAAAAATCAAACTGTACAACAATTTCAATATCGTTGTCATTCCCTATTTGAAAAACACAAAATCGCTTTCTTTTGACGAACAAAAAAAGAAAGAAGGGGAACTTATCCTCAAAAAGATTGAGAATTCAGATTTCGTGGTATTATTAGACGAACACGGGAAAGAGAACACTTCGGTTGAATTTGCAAAATTTATTCAGCAGAAATTAAATAGTGGCATCAAAAAACTAATCTTTGTTATTGGAGGAGCCTACGGCTTTTCGCCGGAGGTTTATCAGCGGCAAAATGCGCAAATATCCTTATCCAAACTTACTTTTCCGCATCTAATGACCCGCCTAATTTTTGCGGAACAACTCTACCGTTCATTTACAATTTTGCATAATGAACCCTATCATCATGATTAATAATAAGTTATTTTTTTTATTGATTATGTTCTTGTAAAGATTTTTTTTTGTATCTTTGCACGTTTATTATTGAGAATAAAGTATAAATTAAATACATAGCTATGAGAAAATCTATCCTTTTATTGATTTTTGCGTCACTGTTTGCATGTTCGTATGCCATTAGTCCAGTGGTAACTGTAAATGATGCCAAACTGACCGCAACCAATTTTATGGTTGAACAATGTCACGTCAATGCGGCCACATTGAACTTGACGCTTCAACACACAGAGACTGATGAAGCGGGGGAACCTCTTTTTTATCAATTTCAGGTAAATCAACAAGGTTTCGTAATTGTTTCTGCTTCAGAACTTTACAATCCAATTTTAGCTTTTTCGTTTGAATCTAACTTTGAAGCAAACGAAGAATCCAATGCTTTTTGTGATAGCTACAAGAAAAGCATTCATCAAGCCAAGGTAGCCAATCATCCGGCAAAGGCATCTGTTACCGAAGCTTGGAATCATTTCAAAAATGCTCATTTCGTTTCCGTCAAATCAGGGGAAAACGAAACACACGAATGTATGCCGCTATTAACCTCCAATTGGGGTCAAGCCGCCTATTATAACCAATACTGCCCTTACGATGGTCACAATTATAACGCAAGCTCAAATACAAAGGACGCTCGTACGATAGTAGGTAATGCAGCTCTTGCTATGTCATCCATCCTTTACTACTATCGTTATCCGACCCAGGGTCATGGCGGGACAAGCTACATTTCCTCTATTGACCGTGGTGCCTATATCGAGACTTATCCCCGTATATATTTGGATATGAATGGTGTTACCTATAACTACGAAGCCATGCCATCAGCTATTGACAACTACAATGGTGAAGTTGCCAAATTGTTATTCCAAACGGGAGCCAGTGCATTGACTCAATATAGCGCGGAAAGAAGTGTTGATTTTAAAACCACAACCGAACCTTATATGGCCGCCAATGCGTTGAGAGAGTATTGGGGAATGTCAACCAATGCCTCCATGTTCTTCAGACCTACTGAAATCACCAATGACAGTATCTGGATTGCCGATCACATCATTCCCGAATTGGATGCCAGACGTCCTGTTTTCTATTCCGGCTATAAAGATTTGGCTGGAACAGTCAATATGTGTATGGTTATTGACGGTTATAAGTATATGACCAATGCACAAGGTACCGCTACCAATGTTTTCCTCCATGTTAATATGGCTTCCACCACCGCTTCCGGTGAAATGAAGAAGGCTTATTATATGTACCCCAGTGCCAACTGGATTTACCAATTTAATGAAAGCATCATTAAAGGTCTGCAACCAGCAAGCCAAAATATTGAGAAACCTTATACAAGCTTCGTTTTAGTTGACGCAAAAACGGGTTCTATCAGTGATGGTGCCGGCAATATGAAATACCAACCCAATTCTAATAGAAGTTGGTTACTTTCCTCTCCCAACGCAACAAGTTACACATTTAGTTTCAAACGTTTAAGCACGGAAGCCAATAACGATGTCATATCAATTTATAAGGGTGAAAATGCTGATGAAAGCAACTTGGTTCAACGTTATTCAGGTCAATACCGTACCATTGGTTGTGGCGACAACACGCAGGGTTCAACCCAACAAGTCACTTTCGATTATCCCGCACTTCCAGAAGCCCTTACCGTTCAATCAGAAAGCGTTTTAATCACTTTCACGTCAAACGATTCAATTGAAGATTACGGTTTTGTGATGGATTTCACCTCAACAGATGATCAAAGCGCAGTTTCAACCTGTGCAGAAAGCCAAAATATCACGAATTACCACTATGTACTTACCGATAAGGAACAAGAAGTAATTGAAGATCAATCTCAAGTTGACCAAATTCACAGCTCCAACGAACCTTACGCTGCCCATACAATTTGTAATTGGACGGTTAAGTATCCTGGTGCCATCGGTTATTACTTTGGTTTTACAAAATTTGATCTTAAAGCTGGCGATTTCATTGAAATCACAACCGTTGGAAACAATCCTGAATTAATAGAAATTTTTGATGTTTTCCATTATCCTGGCACTTCCTATTTTGTTGATGCTGACAAAATGAAAATTAGATTTGTTACCGATACTTGGGCAGAAGGTACTGGATTCGAATTGGGTTATTGGGCAAAAACCAGCATTAATGAAGAAAGCGGTCTCAGCGATATCAATATTTATCCAAACCCTGCCACCAATTTCTTAAATATCGATTTAAGCAGTGAAAACGCACAAAATATTACCCTGAATATTTGTGATAT
>JAKSMH010000036.1 GCA_024400715.1 Bacteroidales bacterium
AGGGTCTTTGAGGCACAAGGCGGCATTGAGGATGACCCAAAGCGGTCTGATAGCCTCGGCTTCTTCTAAAAAAAAAAAAAAAACTATGGTTTTTGTCATTCTACCAATTTGCTTTAGCATTTTGGTGATGCGGCGAGCCACAATCTCACGCCTTAATTCGATTGCCAGCTTTCTTCCAAGATCTGGACGGGAGAAATAATTCCGTTCAATCAAATTGCCATAGATGTCTTGTTCGCCTTCTTCGGGCGACCATCCTTGCAAATCCACATTGATAAAGGAATTGGTAACGCGGTATGGAGCCAAGAATCCATCATCTATACCTTGTTTCAAAGAATAAGTGTATAGAGGTTCTCCGAAGTATTCAAGATTATTGGCACCATCAACGGCTTTTGGAGTGGCTGTCATACCAATTTGGGTGGCTGATGAAAAATACTCCAGAATTTTACGCCATTCGGAATCATCTTTTGCGCTTCCTCTGTGGCACTCATCAACTAAAATCAAATCAAAAAAGGATGGCTGAAATTCAGTAAATGGGTCTGGCACATTCTCTTCATAGGAAACAAGCTGCTGGTAAAGTGCCATATACACTTCATAAGCGGGGTTCATCTCCTTGTTCTTTATCTTGGTCATTGATTTCTTGAATGGACGAAAGTCTTGTAGCATTGTTTGGTCTATCAAGACGTTTCTATCAGCAAGATATAGAACTTTCTTTTTTGCTTTGGATTTTGTCAAGCGATGTATGATTTGAAAGGCCGTATAGGTTTTGCCCGTTCCGGTAGCCATAACCAGCAGAATCCTATTTTGACCTTTTGCTACGGCTTCTATAGTTCGGTTGATGGCTATACGTTGGTAATATCGCGGAGAATTTGTGTGTTGGTCCCAATAATACGGTTCTTCAATGATTTTTTGCTGCTCTGGTGTGTATTGCTTGACAGATTGCAATCGAGCCAACAAATCTTCTGGAGATGGAAATTCGTCAAGAGAAAGTTCTTTTTCCTCTCCTGTGAGAAAGTCGTGTTCGAGAAAACCGTCACCATTGGAACTATATGCGAAAGGAACATCGAGAGTTTGAGCATAATCTATAGCTTGCTGCATTCCCGCTCCAAGTGTTTTGTTGTTGTCTTTGGCTTCAACGACTGCAATGGGTTGATTTTCTGCGATTCTCAACAAATAATCAACACGTTTCCTCTCTTTCCGAGCGTGGAATTTGTCCTGAATAATTACACGTCCGTCCGTGAAATATTCCATCCGGATAAGATTCTTATTCCAGCCTGCCTTTTCAATCGCAGGCGTGATATAACGGAGTTTGATGTCTTCTTCAGACAACATTTTTTTGTTTTCCATAACTTCCGATAATACAAAACTATTTACACAAATCAAGTTGCAAAAGTACAAAAAAGCCCTGTATTTTGCAAAAAACAGAAAAAATACAAAAATTTGACAATTTCTGTCACTTTGCATCAAGAAACTGACAAAAATTGTCAGTTTCTTGATGTGACAACGGCAGTAATGGTTATCGGAGATTCGAGCGGATAGTGTGCCTCGTCGCCCATAAGGTTGTGATGGACTTATCGTAGGCAGGGGTGATAAAATGATGGTCGATTTAGAATTGGAAATAGATGAAAGGTTGCAGATCAGCCGTAATAAATTGATAAATTACGAAGATGCAAACCGCTGACACCAATCCGATTAACCATATCGGCATCAAGGCAAAGTTGATGCGATACCAGCGTTTCCATCGTGTTGGTAGCCAATGGATAATCATACCTAAGGCAAAAAGCAAGAATACATAACGATAGCCGTACGCAATTTGCGGAATCAGTTCCAAACGCCAGGGACTGCCGATTTGTCCCACCATGGCCTTGGCAGTATTCCAAGCCACTTCGTTGGCTTCTGCGGGATCCAGGTTGGAACCGGAACGGAAAAACAAACGGGTAAACGTGATGAATACGAAAGTGAGGAAAATAGCCCACGAACGACTTAGCCAAATAATGGGATGGCCACGACGACAGGCATTGTAGATGGCACTAATCAAGGTGCCGAAGAAGATGACACCGGTCCAAACAACGCCGATATTGAGGGCTGGGGTAGGATAGAGGTAGTCGGCAACGGCAAAGACCATAAAAAGCAGGAAAGTAAGGATGCTTTTTTTCAGGAAGGTGAGATTTCGCCACATCTTGTAAATAAGGATGCCGATGCCGTTCAAGCCACCCCAAATGACGAAATTCCAACTGGCGCCGTGCCACAAGCCACCAATCAGCATCGTGGTCATCAGGTTGATTTGCGTACGCACTTTGCCTTTGCGGTTGCCACCAAGTGGAATGTACAGGTAGTCTTTCAACCAGGTGGATAACGATATGTGCCAGCGCTTCCAAAATTCTCCCGGATTCTTGGCTTTATAAGGCGAGTTGAAGTTGATGGGTAGATAAAAGCCCATCAACATGGCAACCCCGATGGCAATGTCGGTGTAGCCGGAAAAGTCGGCATAAACCTGCAACGAATAGGTAAACAAGGCCATCAGGTTTTCAAAACCCGTGTACATCGTGGGGTTGTTGAACACACGATCCACGAAATTGACGGCTAAGTAGTCGCTGAGTATGATTTTTTTCAACAATCCATTCAAAATCCAAAATACCGCGATGCCAAATTGCCTTCTCGACAGGAAAAACGGCTTATAAAGTTGGGGAATGAACTGGTTGGCACGGATAATGGGACCGGCAACCAACTGCGGGAAAAAAGTGGTGTAAAAGCCAAAATCCAAAATGTTGTTCACGGATTCTATCTTTCGACGATAAACATCCACTAAGTAACTGATATTCTGGAAGGTAAAGAACGAAATACCCACAGGAAGCAAAATCTTCCCGGCATCAAATCGTGTTGAATTGGTCCATACATTGGCCCATTTTGCCAAATGGTTTACCACCTGTATATCACTGTGGAATAGCGAGTTATAGGCATCTGTAAAAAAATAGGCGTATTTGAAGTAGCATAAGATGGCCAGATTGACTACCACGCCAAGGGTAATCAAAAACTTACGATACCAGTTTTTTTCCGTTCGATAAATGCCTTTTCCGACAAAAAAACCGAAAATGGTGGAAAAAATCAAGATTAGGACGAAAAGTCCGGAAGTTTTATAGTAAAAAAGGACACTCACGAAGAACAAATAACTGTTTCTGAGCAAGCGTTTGTTCTTTAAAATGCAAAATCCGGCAAAAACGACGGCAAAAAATGCCCAAAAGTAGAATTGGGTAAACAATAGGGGATACCGCTCGTCAAACGAGAAAATATTGATGAAGAACTGTTTTATAAGCTCGATATCCATTGTTTTTTATCCTGATTTTTTCGGGCGGCAAAATTACGAAACTATTCTCATATTTCAATATAATTATTTTGTATTTTTGCAGAAAAATTTTTAAAGAAAAAAAGATTATGAAAAAACTGAATCTTATCATTATTGCGATGGTCGCTTCCTTGTTGTTAATCGGAGGACAAACCTATGGCCAGGCACGTAAAACCACAGCTCAGGTGGCCTCAAATAAAGGCTATGTCAAAGGCGAAATCATGAAACCCGTTGAAGCCAAGGATGCGGCTAAAATAGCTGACGGATTAACCCAAAAAGGTTGGAAAACAGACAAATACACCATTAAAGAGCAGCTGATTTCAACTTGGACCCTAATGTCCGAATTGAATGAGGAAACCAACACCGCCAAATATGTTTTCGTTCGTAAAGTCAACACGCAGGAAAATTTGAAAGACACGAAGGAGAAAAACTATATGGACGCTATGGACAATTTGGGTATTGAATTGATGGCACCCTTGATGATTCAATGCAAAGCCATTATGGAACAGAAAAAAATAAATCAGGATCAGATGAAAAACATGATGATGGTCATGAAGAGCGTTCCTCACGCAACCATTCAGCGAATGTCCAGAAAATCTATGGAGATTTATCAGGAAAATGACAATAAATTCACGGTTGAAACCTATTTCTTCGTGGATAAAGAAGCCACGTTAAAAGCCGTCAAAGCCGATTGCCTCAATTATTGTAAGGAAAAGTCAATGAATAAAGAATGTGTTGAAATTATAGAAACTCTTTTCAGAGATGGCAGCAAGCGGAAATTCTAATTTATAGTTCTTTTAAGAGATAAAAAAACGGGATGATTTGCGTCATCCCGTTTTTTTTGTTGTGTCGGCTTGTGACTATGCTTTCTTTTGAGAGAAAGAATGGATAACCAAATACACACACAAGGCGGCATACATCACGATGGCCAAGATGTCGTAGGCCGAACTTTGCAAATATTCGGTCGGCATAGTGATTTCAACGCCACAGTATTTCATAATCGCACTGACCACGCCCATAATGGCGCCCCCCGCCAACATACCGGATGCCAACAGGGTTCCTTTTTCCTTACGGGCTTTGTTGACGGCTTCGTCTTTGCTGCGGTTGCCAATAAACCAGGCCAAAGCACCCCCAATCAAAAGAGGAATATTCAGTTGCAATGGAATAAACATACCCAACGAGAATGCCAATGCAGGCACTCCGATACGGTCCAAAACGATGGCCAAAATGGCACCGATAATGTAGAGAATCCAAGGTGTTTGTCCGCCAAACATCAGGGGTTCGATGATGGCTGCCATGGCGTTGGCTTGAGGAGCCACCAATGCGTCTTCTCCCGTGTATCCGTAAGTCTTAGATAACAACATAATGACAGCGCCCACCGTCAATGCGGAAACCAAGGTGCCCAAGAATTTCAAACCCTGCTGTTTATAGGGTGATGTGCCAATCCAATAGCCGATTTTCAGGTCCGTGATGAAACCGCCAGCCATGGCCAAAGCCGAGCAAACGATGCCACCGACCACCAATGCGGTGATAATGCCCGTGCCGCCTTGCAAGCCAACAGCTGACAAGATGAAAGAAGAAAGGATCAAGGTCATCATCGTCATGCCTGATACAGGGTTGGTGCCCACGGTTGCGATAGCCGTGGCCGCCACCGTGGTGAATAGGAAGGCGAACAGAAATACGATCAAAATGCCCACGATAATCTGGGTGAGATTCATCTGCATTCCGCCAAAAATAAAGAAGACTATCAATAAAACGATAACAGCCAAAAAGCCGAAAAGGATAATCTTCATTGGAATGTCTCTTTGAGTGCGAAGCACCTGCTGCTCTTCGGCATTTTTGCTCTTGCCGGCCTTGAAAGCAACGCTGAGCGAAGTCTTGATAACGCCGGCCGACTTGATGACACCCAAAATACCGGCCATGGCAATACCGCCAATGCCGATGTATCTAACATAATTCGAAAAAATGAAATCCGGATCCAAGGTGTTCATCATCACGCCATCGGGAGTAACACCGTATTGGCCCAACAGGGGAACGATAAACCACCAGGACAAGAATGAACCGGCACAGATAATCATCGCGTATTTTAAGCCAATCAGATAGCCGGTGCCCAACAAAATCGCACTGCCATTCATCTTGAACACGAACTTGTGGTTCATGGCCAATTGTTCGCCCCAAGCCGCCATACGGGTAGTGATGTTTTCGGACCAGAAATGGAAAGTGGTCATACAGAAATCGTACAAACCGCCGACCAAACCGCTAATAACCAGCAATTTTGCCTGATTTCCACCTTTGGCTCCGGAAACCAGGATTTCGGTGGTTGCCGTTGCTTCGGGGAAGGGATATTTGCCGTGCATATCGGAAACAAAGTATTTTCTGAACGGAATCAAAAATAAAATGCCCAAAAAGCCACCAAACAAAGAGGCCAGGAAAATCTGGAAAAAGTTGACATTCATTTGAATGTCGGGATTGGTTTCCTGAATGATGTAGATGGCTGGCAGGGTAAAGATGGCGCCTGCTACGATGACACCGGAACTGGCACCGATGGACTGGATGATAACATTTTCTGACAGCGGACTTTTGCGCTTGGCCAAAGTGGATGCCCCCACGGCAATGATGGCAATGGGAATCGCCGCTTCGAAAACCTGTCCAAAACGCAGACCCGCGTAGGCCGTGGCGGCAGAAAAGATAATAGCCATAATAATTCCCCAAATCACAGTCCATGCGTTGATTTCGGGATATTTTTTGTTGCCCA
Organism: Bacteroidales bacterium; assembly: GCA_024400715.1. Next base: position 6,096 of record JAKSMH010000036.1, read on the forward strand.
TTAAAATAGGCTTGTACTCTTCGCCCTCTTTCAACTCTGTGTAGGCGTTGTCGGGCATTTTAATTTCTTCCGAGTTTAAATAAATGTCTTTTTCGTCGTCCATAGGATTTATTTTTTATAAAATTCTAAAATTTTCTGTCGGATAAGAAATTCATATTTGCACTGGATTTCTTCCTGTTGGGCCTTCACCCATTTTTGATTGGCCTGATTCAAGTTGAAAAGCGTGCTTTTACCGGCATCATAGCTCTTGCGTTCGTAGTCGAGACTGGTGGCGCTGGCTTCTTTGGCTTTGATGGCGGCTTGATATTTGCTGGCTGCCACTTGCGCATTGTAATAGGCCTGTTGAATTTCTACGCGCAATTTTTTGCGTTCCTGCTCTAAAGCCACCTGCTCTTTTAAAATGTTGACTTCGGCCATACGCACATTGTTTCTCGTTTCACAGCGGTTAAAGATGGGAATTGCCAGATGAAATCCTATCAATTCTGAACGATTTTGGTCAAAAAGCTGCTTGCCAAAGGCTGCTTCTGCCATACCCGGATTATTCAAAAAATGATAATAATAACTTTGCAGAGAGGCTTTGAGTGTTAACTGGGGAATATATTTGGTTTTGGCAACTTTCAATTGGCTTTCTGCAGATTGAATGCTGGATTTGGCGGCTAAAATGCTTGGAAAACTATCTACGCAGTCGTTATATACTTGTTGGGCTTGGGGAAGCAGAACTGCTTGCACGTGTTGGTCTGATAGCAACGGGTCGGCAATCTGGAGACTGGTTGGATTTTCGAGATTAAGCAATTGGGCCAACGAAATCAGAGAGAGAGAGGCATTTCCTTCGTCTTTGGCCAATTGGTACTGGTCGTTGGACAATTGGGCGGCGGCATTAGCCTCTTCGCTTTCTGGTCGACGACCTTCCTTAACAAGTTTTTTCGCACGTTCCAACAGTTGTTCACTCAGCCTAACCTGCTCGCGACTGATGGTGGCTAATCCTTGATTGTATAAGGCCTGCAGATAATTGACGGATACCTGTATGGAAATGTCTTTTTGCGCTTTTTCAAATTGATGGGTAAAGGCATCAAGTTTAAATTGGTCGCTTTCTATTTGATTTTTGACCCGAAAACCATCTAAAAGCGACATAGATGCATTGATTGATGCGGAAGTGTAAGATACGTTGACTTTTTTTGAATTCGTATTCATCACACCTGTGCTGGCATACATATTGTCGAAGCTCAAATCTTCGCCAATGTTCGCCGATACCTTAGGTAGCCAGCTGTTCTTGGCCGTGTTGAGGGCAATTTGTTGCCTGTTGATGTTCAGTGACAAATCCTGAAGCGTCAGATTATGCTCTATCGCATATTGAATGCAATCATCAAGTGAAAATGTCTGTGCCGTGAGTTGAAACGACATGAAGACAAATATGGGAATTAGAAGTTTTTTCATGTTTGGATTCCTCTTAATAACATATTGAGGCTGATGCCGTTTTTAATTTCAACATAAAGACCATCGCTGAGACCCAATTCGACTGGGATCCGTTCAAAAGTCTGTTTCTTTTCATCTTTCTGATCTGAAGTGAGGCGATAAACGTATGGTTGGCCGTCCTCAAAAGAAACGCAGC
>JAKSMH010000037.1 GCA_024400715.1 Bacteroidales bacterium
GCCATAATTTGTCTGGTTTCCAAATGAAAATATTCAAATTGTCATATTTCAGTTTCGGCAAAACTGAAAGCAAAAATAGTAAAAAAACGTATAAATCTCATATAACAAGACAAAATATGTGCAATTTACGTATGTTCACGTATGGGTCGTTGTTTGACATAAATGATATACCGCTAATCTTGCAACTCCTCAGCGTGAAAAACCAACAAAAAATCGTGAACTCCACTTGTATGTAACTGAGGCTCTCGACTACCTGCTATACCACAAGAAAGTCCACGATAACCCATGGACATTTCTCTTTTCTTTCTGTATAGCATTTTGAAATTGTCGCGATTTCAGTTACAGCGAGAAAAGAAAATGCTTTATATTTTCTTTCAAATTTTCATTCGCAAAAATAAGAAATTTTTCTAAATATGAGTGATATTTGTGTTTTTTTTTCAAAAAAATAGAATTAATCCCTCAAATTGTGGATTTTTTGCATTTCTAAAAAAATATAATGATAATCAGTTTGCCGGATGGAAAAACTGAAACACGTTTTTGGCTTTGCTCGGCCCGATTACAGCCGCCAAGTCGCTTTCAGTGGCTTGCTCTATTTTTTTGACACTCTTGAAATGACTGAGCAGCTTTGTCTTGAGAATTTCTCCGATGCCTGGAATCTCATCCAATCGAGAAGCAATGCTCTTCTTCGACCTTCGCTGGCGGTGGTGCGTGATGCCAAAACGGTGGGCTTCGTCGCGAACGTATTGTAATAGTTTTTGTGCTTCCGACTTCTTATCGATATAAGTGGGAAATTCATCCCCGATTTTGAAAATGTCTTCTAATCTTTCAGCAATGCCAATCATCATCATTTGATTTTCAATGTGAAGTGCTTTCAAGGCACGATAACCGGCATTAAGCTGACCTTTTCCGCCATCAACCATAAGCAGGTCGGGTAGTTCTTTCCCTTCCTCAAGAAGCCGATGATAACGGCGATAAACCACTTCTTCCATTGAGCTGAAGTCATCGGGACCAACAACCGTTTTGATGAGGTAGTGCCTATATTCGCTCTTGGCAGGCTTGCCGTCAATGAAACATACCATTGCCGCTACGGGTTCGTCGCCTTCCGTGTTGGAATTGTCGAAACATTCAATTCGTCGTGGCAGTCGATCCATGTTGAGTGCCTGCTGTAATGCAACTAATACCCGTTGATGCCGTCTTTCCGGGTCAACCAAATCTTGTCGTTTTTTCTTCTCTAATCGATAGTATTTGGCGTTTTTTTGTGATAATTCCAACAATTTGTATTTGTCGCCACGTTGCGGAACGATAAAATGAATTCCTTCGGGTTCAATTTGGGGCATAAACGGTACAATGACCTCGGAAAACAGTTGCCCAAAACGTTCCTGAATGGCTAAAATTCCCATTAAAAGCAAGTCTTCTTCGCTTTTGTCTAATTTATTGCCGATTTCCAGCGTATATGATTGGACGATGGACCCGTTCATAATGCGAAGAAAATTAACGTAGCCGCTTTCTTCATCTGTGTCAATGGAGAAAACGTCCATCTCGGTTATGTCGGGATTGACTACGACGGATTTTCCTATGAAATTGTCCAAAACGGCAATCTTCTGCTTGATGACCTGTGCCTTTTCAAATTCCCACGATTCAGCATAACGCATCATTTGTTCCTTCAGTTTCTGCTGAACGATTTTGCTGTTTCCCTTGATGATTTCAATGATGGTCTTTATCTCTTCTTGATATTCTTTTTTGCTGACGAGTTGGGCACAGGGCGCGGGACATTTACCAATTTGGTATTGGATGCAGGGACGACTGCTTTTTACCAATCGGCGGCAAGTGCGCAAGGGAAACAGTTCCCGTATGGTTTCCAATAAGGTGTTCCAATATTGTGACGAAGCGTATGGCCCGAAAAGTTGCATTTGCCCTTTGTCGGGATGTCTTGTGGAAAAAATACGGGGGAAATCTTCTTTGGAGATGGCTAACCAAGGGTAGGTCTTGTCATCTTTTAACAGAATGTTGTAGCGGGGCTTGTATTCTTTTATCATGCTGTTTTCCAACAGCAATGCTTCCCATTCTGTATTGACAACCGTGGTTTGGATATCTCTGATTTTGGAAACAAGGATTCGTACCTTTTTGTTGTCGTGCTGCTTGTTGAAATAGGAAGAAACACGACGTTTGAGTTTCTTTGCCTTGCCTACATAGATGATAGTGCCTTCGTCATCAAAAAAACGATACACGCCCGGCTTTTCCGGCAGGCTTCGCAAAATCAGAGATATCTTTTCACCATGGTCCATTTTTGACGATATTATCGCCTAAATTATGCGTTTAATTCATGAATAACCAAACCTGATCTCAATTTGGGTTCAAACCAAGTGGTTTTTGGAGGCATAATGTTGCCACTGTCGGCGATGTCGATAATCTGTTGCATAGATACAGGATACAAAGCAAATGCAACGGTCATTTCACCATTGTCAACACGACGTTTCAATTCGCCTAAACCGCGAATGCCACCGACGAAGTCAATGCGTTTGTCCGTACGAAGGTCCTTGATGCCAAGGATTTTGTCCAAAACATGGTCGCTTAAAATCTTCACATCCAATACACCGATAGGATCATTGTCGTCGTATGTGCCGGCTTTAGCGGTCATTTTGTACCATTTGCCATCCAAATACATACTGAATTCATGCAATTTGCTTGGTTTGTAAATATCTGCGCCCATTTCCTGAACGTCGTAGGCGGTGGTCAGCGCTTTCAAAAATTCGTCTTTGCTGAGACCGTTGAGGTCTTTAACTACGCGGTTGTAATCAATAACCTTCAATTGGTTGTCTGGGAAGATAACGGTCATGAAATAGTTGTATTCTTCCTTGCCAGTGTGGTTGGTGTTATGTTCTTTCTTTTCTTGTCCAACCAATGCGGCGGCGGCACTACGGTGGTGTCCGTCAGCAATGTACATCGCGGGAACCTTGGTGGCAAAAAGTTCAACAAGGCGGGCAATGGTGGCTTTGTCGTCAATAACCCAGAAACGATGACCGAAACCATCTTCCTTGGCAATGAAGTCGTAAATTGGAGTGGTGCTCGTAATCTTGCTGACGATAGCATCGATTTCAGCGACAGCGGGATAAGCGAAGAAAACGGGTTCAACATTGGCATTGGTGATGCGAACGTGTTTCATACGGTCTTCTTCCTTGTCCTTACGAGTCAATTCGTGTTTCTTGATGATTTTATTGATGTAATCTTCGCTGTAAGCACAAGCAACAATGCCATATTGCCAATGGGCGTTGGCTTCAGTTGGATTCATACTCTGGGCATAAATGTAGAGTTTTTCTTCTTCGTCGCGAACCAACCATCCAAAATCTTTGAAGTTGTTGAAATTCTTGACTACTTGAAGATATACTTCAGGAGAATGTTCGTCGGTGCCTCCCGGAAGGTCAATTTCGGCCTTGGTAACGTGCAACAAACTGTATGGGTTGCCTTCCGCTTCTTTGCGGGCTTCTTCTGAATTCAAAACGTCGTATGGACGAGATGCTAATTTTTCTACGATTTCTTTTGGAGGACGTAATCCTTTAAAAGCTTTGATAACTGACATAATAATTATATTTTAAGTTGATAATTTTCGTGGCAAAGATACAAAAAATATTGGCTGATTGACGAATTGTTTTTCCGTGAAATCCTATAATTTGATTTATTCTCCAATGATGATTTGCTCCAATTTTACCTTGGGAACGAAATGCGTCCCATCTTGACGATAATAGTTGTGATTGTCCTTCTCGTCAATTTCTGTCAATTGAATTTTCTCATTCCCTTTTCCAATGGCAATGATTAATAATGGTTCGTAAGACAAGTCCAATTCTTTTTTGATGTTTTCTTTGTTAAAGGCGGCAATGATAATGCCGTTTAATCCCATTTCAGTGGCCTTTAATAGCATACTTTGCGCTGAAATGCCTAAATCAATATCTACGATTTTGCTTTCGTTTACTGTGCTGCATACAATGATGAAGGCTTCCGGTTCACTTCCGGCAAAGGGAAGGTGCAATTCTGGTAATGCTCCTCCTAATTTGATGTTACTTAGTACTTTTTCGCTGTTTTCACCTTTCGTTACCATTTTGAAACGTAGCACTTGCTGGTTGCGGCCAGATGGAATTTTGGTGTTAACGCCAATGATTTTTTGCAGCTCTTCCGCCTTAACGACACGATTTTTATCGTAACCGCGGTAACTTCTGTTTTTGGTCAATAAACTGTCCAAGCTTTGTCCAATGTGTTTTACAACGACTTTTTTCTTTCCTGAACCGAAAAGTTCATCATATCTGTTTTCTAAATAATTGTCTGCCATTAGAATTGAAATTTCTTGCAAAGATAAGCAAAAAGTTATATTTTTGCGGAAATTAAACCGCTATTAATATGAAAAATTATTTTAGCTGCTTTTATGCGATTTTATTCATATCGATATTTGCCAATTCGCTGAAGGCTCAAATAGTGCCGCGCGCGAGGGCAATTGAACCTGTCCCGAGTTCATCTGAATTGGAATGGCAACAAATGGAAAGGAATATGTTTTGCCATTTCGGTCCAAATACCTTTACGGGAAAAGAGTGGGGCGACGGTACCGAAATTGAGGATGTTTTTAATCCGACGAATCTAAATTGCCGACAATGGACCGAAGTCGCCAAAAAAGCTGGTTTTAAGGGAATTATTCTGACGGCAAAACACCACGACGGCTTTTGTCTGTGGCCTAATCCGATGAGTGAACATACAGTCGCCCAAAGCGTCTGGGAAAAAGGCAAAGGCGATGTATTGCGAGATTTGTCCGCTGCTTGCCGCCATTCGGGAATGAAATTCGGCATATATATTTCACCTTGGGATAGAAATGCTCCAACCTACGGAACCAGTGCATATAACAATGTCTTTCTAAAAACGTTAGAAAGTGCTTTGTCTCATTATGGTTCTGTTTTTGAACAATGGTTTGATGGGGCTTGTGGCGAAGGGCCCAACGGTAAACGTCAAGTGTATGATTGGCAGGCCTTTAATGCACAAGTGGCAAAATTGCAGCCACAAGCGGTAATTTTTAGTGATGTGGGCCCAGGTTGCCGTTGGGTGGGTAATGAAAAGGGATGCGCCGGCCAAATATGCTGGTCACGACTGGATGTTGACGGCTTTGCTCCTGGAGCGGCTGCTCCTTCTACCGATACTTTAACGACGGGCAACATCCGTGGCAAATATTGGATTCCCGCCGAAGCAGATGTCTCTATTCGCAAAGGATGGTTCTATCGCGAAAGCGAACACCCCAAGACACTTCAGCAACTTTTGGAAATTTATTATAGTAGCGTGGGACGAAATGCCTTGCTTTTATTAAATGTTCCGCCTGATCAACGGGGCTGGATCCCAGCCGAGGATTCAATCCGCTTAATGGAATTTCGCGCGGCATTGGATACGATTTTTGCACAAAATCTGGCTCAAAATGCCGAATATGTCTGTGCGTCCAATATCCGTGGTGCCCAACCTGACCAATATTCTTATTGGCGAAGTATGTTGAACAACTACCTGCCTACGGGAAATGATGATATTTATGGCGCGAAAAATTTATTGCTGTCCTATTACCATTCCTATTGGGCTGTGGATGATACGGTTCAAACCGCTTCGGTTATTTTGAAATTTAATCATCCTCAGACTTTCAACAGGGTGTTGCTGCAGGAGTATATTCCCCTTGGACAACGAATTGCGAAATTCCATTTTGATATTCTCTTGGATGACGGTACCTGGAAGACCGTGGCATCGGAATTTACCATTGGTTATAAGCGCATTTTGCTGATCCCGACCTGTACTACTCGTGCGGTTCGCTTAACGATTGACGAGTCGCTGGCACCGCCTGTGTTGAATCAGTTGGGCTTGTATTATGATACTATATATGAAGGAGAGTGATTGATAATCATTGTCTTATATCTTGACATATTGTTATATTGGACAATCTTATCGTTCTTTGGCTTGAATATTTTTAGTCTTTTGATGGGGAAATTTCTGTATTTTTGCAGCCCGAAAAATCAATCTCGTCTATGACAAAATATCGTAGTTTTGTTCTGCCATTAGCTATCGTTTTAGGTCTGCTGTTTCACCATTTGTGGGCGACTGTCAATTTTTTGGTGCCGTATCTGATTTTTATGATTCTCTTGCTGAATTTTGTCGCGGTGGATGTGAAAAAATTGCGGTTTAGCTGGTTGGATGTTTGGCTGATGTTGTTCCAAATCGTAGTGAGTTTGGGGTGCTATTTGCTGTTAAAGTGCCTTCACGTCAATGACATTATTGCCGAAGGAGTTTTAGTCGGGGTTTTGTGTCCCGTGGCTTCTTCAGTGGTGGTCATCGCCTGTATGTTGGGCGCCAACCGTGAAACCGTTACTACTTATACTATCTGGGGCAATTTGATGGTGGCTGTCGTTGCTCCCATCTACTTTTCTTTTATCGGAATGCATCAGGATATGCCTTTTTTTGATTCCTTTTTCTTAATCTTGAAAAAGATAAGTCCTGTGATCGTTTTTCCTTTTTTCCTGGCCTTGTTTTTGCAGTTTTTCTTGCCTAAAGTGAATGATTTAATAAGTAGGTACAAGGGACTTTCGTTTTACTTTTGGGCTTGTGCCTTGTTGCTGGTCCTGGGCCGTACTTTCGATTTTGTCTTTTTGCACGGCAAGGGAAATGAAAAAAGTATTGTCGTGCTGGGTGTCATCTCCATTGTCTTTTGCGCCATACAGTTCGCTTTTGGAAAATGGTTGGGAAGAAAATACGGTGATGCTATGGCTGGCGGACAGCTGTTGGGACAAAAAAATACGGCTTTCGGAATATGGATGGCCAATATGTATTTGAATCCGCTGGCGTCAATCTTTATGGCCTTTTATTCAATCTGGCAGAATGTTTTCAATAGCTGGCAATTGTGGCAAAAAGACCATACCCAAGCCAAAACCGTTGCCGATTAGCACATAATCTCCGTATATTCTCTCTTGAACCAGGTAATCTGTCGCTTGGCATAGCGGCGGGTGTTGACTTTGATTTTCTCCACGGCTTCTTCTAAGGTGATTTGGTGATCAAAAAAGGCAAAGAGCTCTTTGTAACCTACTGTATTTAATGAATTTAAATGCTTGTACGGATAAAGCGAACGGGCTTCGTCCAATAATCCTTGTTCCATCATCTGATCTACTCTGCGATTGATTCGGTCGAACAGAATTTCTCGTGGACGGTTTAAATAATACTTTTGTATGTCAAAATCACGTTTTTTGGAAGCCTGGGTGAGCCATTCAGAATAAGGCTTGCCCGTTTGCAACGAAACTTCCAAAGCTCGCATCATTCGTTTGTGATTGGCAAGGTCGTTGTTTTGGCAAAACGCTGGATCCAGATGACGCAATCTCATTCGCAGCGCTTCGATACCCTCGTTTTCATAAAGGTTAATCACTTCTTGGCGAATGTCCAAGTCAGGGTCGGGAAGGTCGTCAATGCCTTTACAGACGGCATCAAGGTATAGACCGCTGCCGCCAGTCATAATCACTATGGGATTTTGTGAGAATAGGGTGGGAAGTAACTTTAAAACATCTTGCTCAAACTTGGAAACGCTGTAGTAATCCGTAATGGACAAATGTCCTACGAAATAATGAGGTGCCTGAGCCAATTCTTCCTCG
>JAKSMH010000038.1 GCA_024400715.1 Bacteroidales bacterium
CTCGGTCGCGGTCGAAAGGACGGGAGGCCTTGGTCGGCTTGTCAACTCGGGTGGAACAGGCACTGATGCCATCGAAACTGCCCATTGACAGGTAGTTGGTTTCTTGGGCTCCACCGCAAATGACGATGTCTTGCAGTCCCTGGCGGATGAACATCAGTCCAAGGCCGATGGCGTGAGAACCACTCGCGCAAGCCGCACTGATGGTCATATTGATGCCACGCAGTTTGAAAATGGTGGAAAGGTTCATCGTCACGGTGGAATTCATTGACTGGAAAATGGCACCGGAACCCACCAATGTGGTGTCCTTGGTGTTTAATGTAGTGGTGTGTGCGTCAATGACCGCCTTGGCTGATGAGTCGTTGCCGTAAAAAATGCCTATTTCGTGACTTGATAGATAATCGTTGTCGATACCGGCGTTCCTGAGAGCTTCCGCGGTGGCCATGTAGGCGTATTCGCCTTCTTCCGCAAGACATATACGCGAACGTCGATCCAATAGTCCTTTGAGCACAGGTCTTTCGACGATGCCCGAGAGAGGGGAGCGGTAACCGTATTCGGTGCGAAGCGGGTCAATGCCAATGCCGGACTTGCCTTCGTAAAGTGATTTTGCCACTTCCTCAAGATTTTTTCCCAAGCAGGAATATATTCCCATACCCGTTATGACCACTTTTCGCATTGTCTTCAATATTTAAAATTGACGTAAATATTCAATGATTTTTTCAATGTCTTTGTAGGTGGGCTTGTCATCGACGATGGTCGGCATCAGGGATCGGATGTCTTGATAGACTTTTTGCGTCGCAGGAGCCAATTTATCGGCAATTTGCAGACAATCAACAGCTTGTGCAATAGCAATAAAGTGTATGGCCATCACTTGAAACGCATTGTCGATGACTCGTTTGGCCAATATTCCGGCATTGGTTCCCATACTTACGATGTCTTGATTGTCATTGTTGTTGGGAATACTGTGTACGTACATTGAGTTGGCCAAGGTCTGTGATTCGGCAGTGGTGGAAGTTGCCGTGAATTGCAATGCCTGAATGCCGTAATTGAGACCTAATGTTCCCAAATTGCAGAAAGGAGGTAAAATGCCGTTGATACGGTCGTGGCATAAGTAGTTGAGTTGGCGTTCCATCAGCATCGTCAGCTTGACAATGGCGATTTTGAGTTTGTCCATTTCAAAGGAAACGTAGTCGCCATGGAAGTTGCCGCCGTGATAGACGGCTCGCCTTTCCGTATCCACGACAGGATTGTCGTCCACGGAATTGTATTCTTCCACTAAAATTCGTTCAGTGTATTTCAAACTATCGTAAATCGGGCCCAGGATTTGGGGAATGCAACGTAAAGAATAATAGGGTTGTACTTTATGGGTGAAAACCGTTTCGTTGTGTGGATGGTACATCACTACTTCACGTTGAAGCATACATTGGTCACCTTCGGCCAATTTTTGCATTTCATTGGCGATGAAACGTTGACCTTCGTGATCTTTCAGTTCATTGAGTTCGGTTGCCATAAAATCGTCGTAGGAGGCGGCAATCTCATTGACTAAAACGGAAGCGGTGAGAGCATGGTGCAAGAGCTGTTTGGCTTGATGCAGGTTGACCAGTCCGATGCCGGTCATCATCGCGGTGCCGTTGACTACGGCCAGACCGTCGCGGAGGTGCAGTTTGAGTGGGGAAATGTGAAGTTCTTCAAGGACTTCGCAGGTAGGGCGGCGTTGGTCGTGATAAAAAACCTCGCCTTCGCCGATGAGGGCAAGGGCGATATGGGCAAGCTGCACCAGGTCGCCGCTGGCACCCACGCTGCCGTGTTGGGGAACAAGCGGATAAATGTGCTTGTTGATAAAGGTTGCCAGCATTTGTGTGACATCGGGATGAATTCCGGATTTTCCACGAACGAAAGTGGCGAGGCGTGCCATCATCGCTGCTCTGACGTAAATGGGTGCGAATGGTTCACCCGCACCCGTTGAATGACTTCTAATAATATTATATTGTAAGTCATTCAGGGCTTCGTCCTGAATACGGTATTGTGCCATGGGACCGAAGCCAGTATTTATACCATAAATGACTTTGTCTTTGACAAAGTCATTTAAGAATAAGTGGCTATCTAAAATCTTTTTCTGTTCGTCGTCCGAAAGATGAATCTCTTTCTCTTGAAAAAGAATCTCTTCAATTTCCTGTAAAGTCATTGATTCACTAATTCAGATTAAGTTCTTTCATCCAACCTTCAATAAGTTCTTCCTGTTTGTGCTTGTCGGCCAATTCGTGACGCAAAACCTTTTCGGCCATATCGATAGACAGGTTGGCGATTTCGTTTTTAACGTCGGTCAAGGCTTTCATCTTTTCAAAATTGATGGTTTTCTTGGCTTCTTCAATCATTAAAGTAGCTTCAGCATTGGCTTTGAGCTTAGCGTCTTCGTACATCTTTTCACTGATTTTTCTCGCGTCAGCTAAAATCTTATCGCGTTCTGCCTTGGCTTCAGCCATCATAGTATTGTGCTTTTGTTCAAGACTTGCCAATTCGTTTTTGATTTTTTCCGCTTCTGCCAATTGTGATTCGATATATTGTTCTCTTTTGGCAATACTCTTGGTGATAACTGGCCAGGCGAATTTGGCCAAGATGAATACCAAAATGCCAAAACCGATGAGCATCCAGAAAAGTAAACCGAATGATGGAGTGATAAGTGAAGCTAATAAAGTCATAATATTGTGTTTTTAGTTTTGTTTTAATGATGAAAAGGGAAACGCCGCCAACCGCGGTGATTCCCTTTGCGTTTTGATGTTAGATAACAATCAATAAGCAGACTACGATGCCGAACAAGGCAACACCTTCTACGAAAGCCGCGGTCAGAATCATGTTGGTTCTGATGTCGCCGCCAGCTTCGGGTTGTCTTGCGATGGCTTCTACTGCGCCTTTACCGATGTTACCGATACCGAGGCCGGCACCAATGGCTGCCAAACCTGCGCCAATACCAGCACCGGCTTTGCCGATAGCTGCCAAATCAGCTGCTGCTTGTAATAATGTTAATCCAGTCATAATTGATTAGTTTAAGTGAATAAATATGTTATTGTATAACAATTTCTGCTTTTTCTTCCTTCTTTTCGCCATGGGGTTCTTCGATGGCCATTCCAATATAGATGGCAGACAGCAGGGTGAATACGAAAGCCTGGATGAAGGCTACCAGTAATTCGAGCAATCCCATAAACAGGTAGAAGAATATGGATACAGGAGAAACGGCGTAGCCAATGGCCGGGCTCATCGCTCCGAAAATGAAAATCAAACCCAAGAAACCCAGTACGATGATGTGACCAGCGGTGATGTTGGCAAAAAGACGGATCATCAATACGAAAGGTTTGGTGAAAACACCAATAAATTCAACGATGGGCATCAATGGAAGCGGGAATTTCAACCACCAGGGAACACCGGGAGCGTTGATAATGTCTTTCCAATAATGCTTGTTGGCGGATATGTTGGTGATGAAGAAGGTAATGATGGCCAATACCGCCGTCACGGCAATGTTTCCCGTTACATTGGCACCGCCCGGGAAGATTGGAATCAATCCCATCAGGTTGTTTACTAAAATAAAGAAAAACAGGGTCAACAAGTAAGGAAAATATTTTTGGTATTTGTCTTCTCCAATAGAAGGTATGGCGACTTCATCGCGAACAAACAGCACTAAGGGTTCCAGTAATGATTGTAATCCCTTGGGTGCTTTGAGGGGTCCTTCTTTGTATCGTTTTGCCACTGACAGGAAAATCCAGCATAATAAAATGATGGAAACGAAAAGCGCGCATACGTTCTTGGTGATGGAGATGTCGAATTTGCAAACGTGGTCGATGGGGTAGGTCACGCCTTCTTCCAATTCGCCGTTGTAATCGGCATAGTCTGCGCCTAATTTGACTATAGACCCCGATGTCTCTTCGGTAAATCCCATAGCATAACCATTATAGGCCTTTTCTCCGTGGTGAAGTTTGTTGGATGAAAACACAACCAGTCCGCCATTGTCAAACAAGATGATGGGAAGCGGAACCGAAATCGAATGTTCGTTGAAGGTGGTAATATGCCAACCGTATTCGTCGGTGATATGCCCCATAATGTATTCTCCGGCATTGAATTCTTCTTCCTCAGCTTTCGCAGTTTGTGAGAAAATGGGAGAAAAAATGAAAAAAACGACAAAAAACGCAAATGCTACTAATTGTCTAATTTTTCCGTAAGTCATCATATATCAATTTGTTATGTTGTAAATTCAAAATAATTCCATTCGCATTAAATAATGCGTACTAATATACAAATATTTTTTAAACGAAAAAGAATTAATTTCATCTTTTTCGTTGAGGATGAAATTAATTCTTTTAGTTCCTATTTTCAAGGGACTGCGGAATAAATATAATGTCTTATTTTACCTTTTTAGTTTCGGTTTGCAGAATCTTTTTTTCTTGTTGGTCCCACAAAATGGCTACGACACTGCATTTTTCTGGCACCCAGTCGGTTAGGTAAAAACTCTGAAGGTATCCGTATAAATAGCTGGAATCTTTTTGCACATAGCCGTTGGCGGAGACAATTTCGCCGTAAGTTCCATTGATGCCATATCTTAACACGTGATTGTGTACATAGTTCGTGTCGATGTGGTCTGAGTATTTTTGAGGTTTGATGATATTGTCTTCAATGAGGAACAATGACATTTTTACTTGTCCGGGGTAATCCCTAAGCATTGTTGTTTTGGTATATACGCCTAAAACGTCATCATCGTTGTCGTATATGTTGATGATTTGGATGGCGGCGTATTTGGTGCGATCGGCAGAACGAAGTGCCTCAGCCCAGCTGGATTTGTCCAACGGACCGGGTACTCGATTGATGATGGCTTGTGGATTGTTGGTAATACTGAAATCCGTATTTAATTCTTCGCCGGCTGTCGATCTGAAATCGTATGAAAACAAACCGTTTTCAGGTTCGGCAAAATAACCTGCGTGAATGCAAACGGGAATGAGAGTGTCGCCATATATGGACTTTTGTTGTGCAAGAATATCGTGTCCTTCGGGGCAGCCGATACAGCAGTGACCGGTATATTCTTCGAATAGGATTTTCCGATAGACGGCATTGGTGTCGAGTTTGGGAAATTCAACATCAACATCTGACTGGCCTGATTTCGTGACGTAGGGACCTTGAATTTTGTTGCAAGACATAAAAATGAATGCAATGCTAAGGAAAATAAGGATTTTTTTCATCATATTAAAATTATAATTTGTATCAGTGGATTTATTTATTGAATCAGATTGTCAGCGAAGGGGTCAAGAACGTGTAAACTGTAATCCGGCTTGGCAAAACAAATGAAGTATTCGCCTTTTCCTTCCTGATAATAGGAACCGGAAATCATATATAGCAAAATGTTTTGATTGTCGGCGGATTCGGTGTCTTCAATCTTGCGAAAATAATCGCTTTCGGTGGAAATCTGCCTCAAATAGATTTCCAAATATTTAATTTTGCTGTCGTCATTGGCCAAAGTGGCTTCGTCATACATTAATTTATATTGAAATTCGAGATTTTCCAACATCTCCAATACCAGTTTGGTATAACCCATTTCGGTGACGGTGTCGATTCTGTTGATGACGACAGAGTCGGGATTGCTGATTTGCAGTTCTTCTTTGACATATTTTTCAGTACTCGGCTGCAGATTTTCTCGCAGCAGTTCTTGTTCAGTCTTCTTGTGGCATCCTGTCATCAAAAGAGCCGCCATAAATGTCAAAATGATAATTCGTTTCATAGTATTAGACTAATAAATGAATCCGATTTCTTCAATGTTGGTGTCAATGTTGGCGGGGAGGGTTTTGATGGCGCTCCACTGCAACATCGGGTAAATGCCGAATACGTGGTTTGTATTCCCGTGTTTTAGGCCAATGAGAACGGGGATGGCCGTACGAATGCGGTATCCGTTGTTGGCTTTCTTGGGATCTTGTTGAAGTTGATAACGATTGTCCATTTGCGGTGTGAAGTGGAGCGAATAGGCGTTGTCTTCTTGTGTTGCCTCGGTGCTGAATCCGTGGTTGGCGTCAAAGAAGAAAATGTTCACGTCGTTTTCGTCGCCAGTGGGGGTTACCAGAAACGTATAGTGTATCTCGTCTTTCAAGCTAATTCCACGGAACAAGTCCAGGTAGTTGTTTTCCGCCTGATTGAGTTCGTCAATCATTAGTCTCAAAGTTTGGTCGCTATAAGGAATTTCCTGTTCGCCGGCGATGAGTGTGTTTCTTTGTTTGCGGATTTGCGTGATTTGGTCCGCCGCTTCCTGAACTTTCTGGGAAGCGGTTTTGTTGACAATCTTGGTATGATTGGCGGGAACCTGCGTCACCACACCGTTGATGATTTTGGTCTCTACAAATGCGTCTTCGGTCTCGGTAAAGGACACGTTGGCGTAATTCTTGTAGAAATCCGGAATGTCGGTCTTTTCTGTCGTATAGCTCTGCTCAAAAACCACCGGCACGGACTGTTGGTTGTGTTTGAACAAGGAAGAAATATGGTTGCCGTTTTTCACCTGGTTGGGGGATGGTTCAACTGCATAGCACTGGGTAGGGTCGGGGACCACCTCGGTGCTGATACTTACGTCTTTTAACTGATAGTAAGTCTTGTTTTCAGAAATGATATTGGTCAAGCCCAAGAGTTTCTCGGCGTCTTCGGCATAATACCCCTTGATTTCCCTCACTTTGACGACGGTTACATCCACTTTGACGGCCGTGGTCGGAAGCATATAGCAAAAAGCATTGTTGCTCAGCGTTAAATAGCTGTCGGTAGGGACTTTGTACACTTGCTTTTGCGCACAAACCGTGCTTACTCCGGCGAAGAACAAAAGGATGACGAGTATTTTTTTCATTGTGTGTGATTAATTCTATTGGTTTGTATGAAGAATGTTTTTTTCTTTTTCGTTTTGAACGATAACGGGGGCGGAGCCTTTTTTGCTGATGGCCATCAGGGTAAGGAACACCAAACCGCCATTGACGATAAGCAGTTCAAAGCCAAACTTGTATCCGTCGAAAATCTGTTGAGAGAAGGAAGAAAGGATATAGCATAAGCAGGGAATTAGGATGGCAATGACGGGAATGAGAAATTTGTGCTTGATGGTTCGATTTGTGAGAATGCCGAAGGCGAAGAGCCCCAAAATGGGACCGTAGGTGTAGCTTGCCACCATAAAGATGATGCGGATGATGGCGTCGTTGTGGTGGCTGGAGAAAATGACGATAATGGCAAGGAACAATAGCGAGATGAGCAGGTGGACGCCGCGTCTGACTAGAAGCTGTTTTCTTTCATCGGAGAAACGTTTTTCGATATTCAGCAGGTCGTAACACACAGAGGTCGTGAGTGCCGTGAAAGTGCCGTCGGCACTGGAATAGCCGGCGGAAATCAGGCCGATGACGAAGAAAATGGCTGCCACTTTGCCCAGGTGGTTGAAGGCCAATTCGGGGAAAATGCGGTCTGTGGGCATTCCGCTAAGGTCGATGCCGTTTTGTTGGGCGTAAACTAATAAAAAGCCGCCTAAGGCCAAAAACAACACATT
>JAKSMH010000039.1 GCA_024400715.1 Bacteroidales bacterium
CGGCCCCAGCCGACACCCTGGTATTGGGAAAGTACGTTCACCCAGCCCCGTTTAAGGTCAATTCCAAATACGGATGGCGGCGGCGTAGAATGCACCGCGGCGTAGATATGGCCTACCCAATGGGAACACCCGTGGTGGCTGCTTTTGACGGCATTGTTAGAATTTCTAAAAGCGGTGCCGGCGGCTATGGCCAACTTATCGTTATTCGCCACGCCAATAAATTGGAAACCTACTACGGCCACCTTTCACAACGCCTCGTTAACCCCGGCCAAATGGTTCACGCCGGCGACACAATTGCCTTGGGCGGAAGTACCGGCCGCTCCACCGGTCCTCACCTCCATTTCGAAACCCGCTACCTCGGCTACGATTTCAATCCGACGAAAATTATCGATTTCGACAATTTTACATTGGCTACCGACACCCTTTATACCAGCGGATTCGCAGTCACATCACAAAATCTGCTGGCTGAAAAAACCGCCAACGATGCGGCAAAGAAAAGTAGTAACTCCGTGGGAAAAAGTTACCATAAGGTTCGCCGCGGCGAAACGCTGGGCGGCATCGCCAGAAAATACCACACCTACGTTTCTACCCTTAAAAAACTTAACGGGCTCCGCAGCGATTTCATTAGGGAAGGCCAAAGATTGCGCGTAAGGTAAAACCGGCTATGAAACGCATTTTACCGCTATACTTCCTCCTTGCCTTTTTCAGCTATCACTTCTGCTTTGCCCAGACTTTGTATCCACTTGGCTTTCAGCGAAATCAAAATATTCCCGTACTACAAGGTCCTGATACGCTTCATTTGGCCTGGACAGGCGGCATAAATGGACTTTCCTTCTTCCCTTTCGATTTGAATTTGGACGGAACCCAAGACCTCATCGCCTTTGAGAAAAACGGCAACCGCCTGCTCCCTTTCATCCAAGAAAACAATCGCTGGACTTACCACCCCGAATATCGCCGATTCTTTCCGGATTTGCACGACTGGCTTATCTTCAAAGATTACGACAATGATGGTAAAAAAGACATTTTTACTTACGGATTGGCCGGCATCCGCGTATTTCATAACGTCTCGGAACAAGAACTTCGCTTCGAACTCAGTTGCGAACAATTGAACTCTTTTTATTACACGGACTATAGTAATATTTATGCTTCTCCTGATGATTATTTAGCTATCGACGATATTGACGGTGATGGTGATTTGGATATTCTAAACTTTTGGGCATTAGGGAAATACGTCCATTATCAAAGAAATTACGCCGTGGAAAACAGTTTGGCTAATGGTTATCTGGATTTTAAATTGGAAGATGAATGCTGGGGAAAATTTTCCGAAGGCGCTGATAATAACGAAATTACTCTTTTTAGTTATTGCCAAGACAAAGCCAGAAATCAAATGCGCCACGCCGGTTCAAGTATGACGATGCTGGATTACAACCAAGACGGCGTCAAGGATTTATTGCTTGGAGATATCGACTTCCCGCAAATAATCCTGCTAACCAATGGCGGCACCCCTTCCGAAGCCCTTATGGTGAGCCAAACCACGAATTTTCCTAATGCCGAAAATCCCATCTCCCTGCTTTCAATGCCCTTGGTCTCCGCCCTTGATATCGATAATGATTCTTTTGACGAATTGATCGTTTCACCAGCGGACCCTTCCTTGTCTAAATCTCAAAATATCAATAGCGTATGGTTATACGACTACGATGAAAACGTACAAGATTACCACTTAAATACAAGGTCGTTTCTGCAAGAAAAAATGATTGACTTGGGTTCCGGAGCTTATCCTGTTTTTTTTGATTGGAATAACGATGGACTTTGGGACTTGTTTGTTGGAAATTTCGGCTATTACGATAGTTCTCAATACATTAACGGATTTCTGACCTCATATTATTCATCCTGCAACGCTGGAAATGCGGCAAATCCGGCCTTTCAATTGATAAATTCGGATTTCTTTAATCTCAAAGCGCTAAATTATCAGGCACTTTTTCCCGCCCTTGGAGACCTCGACAATGACGGACAAAATGAAATAATCTGCGGCCACGAAAACGGGACATTATTATTCATTAAGAATAATCAAGTGATTGATAATTATCTAAATATTGATGTCGGAGATTTCGCCAGTCCCCAACTTTTTGACATCGACCACGACGGAAAATTGGACTTGCTGATTGGCAATCGGCGTGGTGAAATCCAATATTATCAAAACACATCAAGCGGTCAGCAAATAGATTTTCAATTGCAAAACGCCAGCTTGGGAAATGTGGATGTCCGCGATTACTCCGTTTCCTATTTCGGCTTCGCCACACCGTGTTTCTTTTCTAAGGACAATGAAACCCAATTGATATGCGGAAACGAACAAGGAAAGTTATTTTTCTATGACCATATTGACAATAATTTGGACGGAAGTTTTGATTTAATAACAGACCACTTGGCTGAAAAGATAAACAACACCAGCATTCCTCTTCAAGAAGGAATTCGAATCGGCGTTGCCATCGGCGATTTAAACAATGACAATTATCCCGATATGGTGATAGGTAATTATGCGGGAGGACTTAGTTTCTTCGAAGGAACTCCCAGCTATCCAATGAAAATAAACACGACAAATGCAAATGAAGTCAAAATTTTCCCCAACCCGGCCCAAACGGATATTCACATCGAAATCAAAGACAATATCCCCCATCAAATTGAACTTTTTGACATTAACGGAAAACTAATCCGGCAATGGTTCACCACAAATCAATGCAATAAATTAAATATTAGTGACTTAAAATCATCCATTTATTTAATTAAAATTAGTTCAGATTGTCAAATTCATTGGCAAAAGCTTATCAAAAAATAATTGATTTTTTCATTTTATTATCTTTTCGTTTGTATTTTTTTGTATTTTTGCACTGATTATCTCAGTCAAAAAAAACAGGTATCGGCGCCATAATAATCCTGTGTCAAAATGATTGCGATAAAGAAAAAATTTGTATTTTTGTATTTTATTTAATTTGAAAAAATTTGGTTATGGAAAACGGGAAAATCAACGAAGAGAAATTAAAAGTCCTCAACTCTACCCTTGAAAAATTGGAAAAAACCTTTGGCAAAGGTGCGATTATGCGCTTAAGCGACACACCGGTTGAAGATATTGACGTCATTCATACGGGATCCTTGACTTTGGATTTGGCATTAGGCGTGGGCGGTCTGCCAAAAGGAAGAATCATAGAAATTTACGGACCTGAATCGTCAGGTAAGACCACCTTGGCCATTCACGCCATTGCGGAAGCACAAAAAGCAGGCGGCATTGCGGCCTTTATTGACGCAGAACACGCCTTTGACCGCAGCTATGCCGAAAAATTGGGCGTAAATACAGCCGAATTGTTGGTTTCGCAGCCTGATAATGGCGAACAAGCCCTTGAAATCGCCGACAACTTAATCCGCTCTGGTGCCATCGATATCATCGTCATCGACTCCGTTGCCGCCTTGACTCCCAAAAGTGAAATTGAAGGCGATATGGGCGATTCCAAAATGGGCCTACAAGCTCGATTAATGTCACAAGCACTCCGAAAACTCACCGCCACCATCAGTAAAACCGGCTGCTGCTGCATCTTCATCAACCAATTGCGTGAAAAAATCGGTGTTATGTTCGGTAATCCGGAAACCACTACCGGTGGTAATGCCCTGAAATTTTACGCTTCTGTCCGCTTGGATATTCGCCGTATGTCGCAATTGAAAGACGGAGACCTCGCATCAGGAAACAGAGTGAAGGTTAAAGTCGTGAAAAACAAAGTGGCTCCTCCATTCCGCACCGCAGAATTTGACATCCTCTTTGGAGAAGGCATCTCAAAAACGGGTGAAATCATCGATTTGGGCGTTGAATATAACATTATCAAGAAATCGGGTTCCTGGTTCTCTTACAACGACACCAAACTGGCTCAAGGACGCGATTCCGTCAAACTGCTGTTGAATGACAATCCCGAACTTTTGGAACAACTTGAAACCCAGATTCGCGAAGCAGTTGCCGAACAAAAATAAAAACAGCTCTACTCACTATGAAAAAGCACATAACAAGATTTTTACTCATCGCGCTTGTCTTGGCATGCACGGCCTGCGGATCCAATAATAAAAAATACGAAGGCTTAGCACCCGAACTGGCAAAATTATGCAAAGCCATTGACAAAAATCCCAAAAACGCCGAAGCCTACTACAGCCGAGCCGTCTATTATTACAATCGGGGATTCATAGAAGAAGCCAAAAACGATGTCTTCGAATGCCTGAAATTGGATGAGAAAAACGCCAAATACTATGTGCTGATGTCCGATGTCTATTTCGCGGAAAAAGAAACAGACTTAACTGAGGAAATGCTGGAAAGAGCCATCGCGTTAGAACCCGACAACAACGAAGCCCGACTGAAATTGGCCGAATTGTATTTTCACCTGCGTATGTTCCAAGAATGCAACAATGCCTTGGACGCCGCCGTGGAAAAACAAAAATTCAATCCTAAGGCCCACTTAATCAGAGGATTTTGCCTGAAAGAAATGCAAGACACCATTGGCGCTATGCGTATGTTCCAATTGTGTATCGATCAAAATCCTTCGGAAATCAAGGCATTCTTGGAATTGGGATACTATTATCAAAGAAAGTTAGACCCAATGGCCATCAGCTATTACCAAAATGCCCTGCAGGCAGATCCCAACAACATTGAAATCAATTTCAATTTAGGCAAGATTTTACAAGACCTGGGAGAACGCGACCAAAACAAAGAACAAATTGACCAAGCCATTGAACAATACAAAATCGTTCTGAAACTCAAAGAAGACCATATTCCCGCCTTGAACAACTTAGGTTATGTCTATATGGTGGACCAAGACAAATACAACGAAGCCATCGCATTGTTCAATAGAGCTGTCAAGGCAGAACCAAACTGCGTGGAAGCATACTGCAACCTCGGTGTTTGCTACGAGTGTATGGGTGAATTAGAAAAATCGCGTGAAAATTATGAAATGGCACTCAAGATTCTGCCTAATTACGAAGGTGCAGTTTTAGGATTAAATCGATTAGATAAAATCAAATAACAAGAAAAACAATGAATCAACATCTGGATCCCAGTTCTGAAAGACTTTCGGCAGCCGAAAAAGAATTTGAAAAAGCAATTCGGCCTGTTGACTTCGCGAGTTTTAACGGACAAGAACAGGTCATCGACAATATCATTGTTTTTGTAAGGGCAGCGAAAGCCCGCGGAGAGGCCCTGGACCACGTTCTGCTCCACGGTCCTCCAGGCTTGGGAAAAACTACACTTTCCCACATTATCGCCAACGAAATGGGGGTCAACCTCAAAGTCACTTCCGGACCTGTCATCGACAAACCCGGTGAATTGGCCGGCCTGCTCACCAACCTCGAACCCAACGATGTATTGTTCATCGATGAAATTCACCGATTATCTCCCGTGGTCGAAGAATATCTTTATTCAGCAATGGAAGATTATCGCATTGATATCATGATCGATAGCGGTCCCAATGCCCGCAGTGTCCAAATATCACTGAATCCATTTACCTTGGTAGGCGCAACCACCCGTTCCGGCTTGTTGACAGCACCATTACGTTCACGTTTTGGCATTAACTTAAGATTACAATACTATGATGCGGAAACCTTGGCTAAAATTTTAAAACGCTCCGCATCTATACTCAATATTCCCATCAACGAAGACGCCGCATTTGAAATTGCCCGTCGAAGCCGCGGAACGCCACGTATTGCCAATTTATTGTTGAGACGCGTCAGGGATTTTGCCCAAATCAAAGGAGACGGAACCATCACCTACGAAATCACTCAGATTGCCTTGGCCGCCCTCAATGTCGATAAACACGGACTGGATGAAATGGATAATCGTATCTTATCCACTATCGTTGAAAAATTCAAAGGCGGTCCCGTGGGCATCTCCACCATCGCCACCGCCGTGGGTGAAGACCGAGGAACCTTGGAAGAAGTGTACGAACCCTTCCTTATTCAAGAGGGCTATTTGATGCGAACCCCGCGAGGACGGGAAGTCACAGAATTGGGTTTCGCTCTCCTTGGAAAAATCAAATTTAACGACCAACAACCATCATTATTTTAGATTATTAACTTGCAAATAATATAAAAAGTATGAAAAAATTTTTCTGTTTCTTTTGTTTATTAGCCCTTTGCTCCAGCATTTATGCACAACAGGATTATTCCAACAATAACAAAAAAAAAAATAAACTACCTAATTCCCACTCGGCAGATTCTTACAACGATTTGGAAGGCAGACGCGTAGTGGTAGGCATCACTTTCGGTCCTACCTTCAACTGGATGAACTGGAAAAACCACAAGGCAGCCCCAGAAGGCTACTGGCGATCCAGCCCCGCCACAAGAGTAGGTTTGCGCTACGGACTTAATCTCGATGTGGATTTGACCAAAGAAAAACACTTTTTCGTCTCTACAGGCGTTTTAGTAGAACATACCGGCGGAAACTTGGAATTTGACGATTATGTTATTATGGAAGACGTAACTCTTGAGCGAAAAATCAATCGTACTTACAATAGTATTTACTTAACTATCCCAACAGCCGTCACCTTGAGAACTCCCAGCTTCAGCAATTTCATTATTTGCGGAAACGTAGGTTTATACCATAGCTTTAACGTATATGCCCGCTACCAATCCCGTTTTGAAATCAATCCGGATCTGCCAGCTGAAGTGGAAAAAGAAAAAGCTTTTGTCAACCACGTCACTACCGACTGGGTGCAAGATAAGGAAGTGGCCATTTTCAAGGAATCCATTTTCGCAGGCCTCGGTGTTGAATATGTCATCAAAAATAACCTTAAAGCCAAACTATACATCAACTACGCCCAATCTCTCAACAACTACTTTTCTAAAAATGCCACCAATGACCGTACCGGAGTAAAAGAAAAGGCATCTATCGGAACCGTGGAACTTTTATTGGGACTTTCTTTCTAACAGTAAAATGAAAATCATCTGCATCGGCAAAAACTACCTCAAACACATTCAGGAGTTAGATAGAAAAAGGCCCGCTGAACCCGTTTTCTTTTTAAAGCCGGATTCCGCCATCATCCAACGAAATAGACCTTTTTTTCTGCCCGACTTTTCCGAGGAAATTCATCACGAAGTGGAATTGATTTTCAGAATCTGCAAGGTGGGAAAATGTATCCAGACCAAGTTCGCCCATCATTACTATGATGCTATTGGATTGGGTATCGACTTCACGGCCAGGGATTTACAAAGGAAATGTGTAAGTGAGGGAAACCCTTGGGAAATTGCCAAGGCCTTTGACGGCTCGGCGGTTATCAGTAAATTTGCGCCTAAGGAACAATTTGAAGACCTGAACAATATCAATTTCAAATTACTACTTAATAATCAGTGCGTTCAATGCGGCAACAGTAAAGATATGATTTTCTCCATTGACGAAATCATCAGTTATGTTTCACAATTTATCACTTTGAAAATCGGAGACATCATTTTTACGGGAACCCCTGAAGGCGTTGGAAAAGTTGACATTGAAGAC
>JAKSMH010000004.1 GCA_024400715.1 Bacteroidales bacterium
TTCGCGTTATCAACCTTGATGGAACGGTTAGCGAGGTCAAATTCGTGAAAAGATAATAGAATAATCGTTCAACCCCGTGGAGACGGTGTGCACACCGTCTCCACAATATCATATACAATCCCTCTTGCCGCAAACGGGAGGGATTTTTTGTTTTTAAATGAAATTTTGTTGTAAATTTGCAGCATAAATATCAGAAAACATTAAAGAACTTAAAATATTGTAGTTATGAGAAAAAAAATCAACCTCCTTTTCATCGTTTTGATGATGATTTTTATGGGTGCTCGCGCCGATGAAGGTATGTGGCTGCCATACTCCATTAACGGACAAAACTTGGCTGAAATGCAACGCCTTGGCTGCAAACTAACCGCAGATCAGATTTTCAGTTTTAACCAGCCAAGTTTAAAAGACGCCATCGTGCAATTCGGTGGCGGCTGCACCGGCGAGCTCATTTCTCCCGAAGGCCTCTTGTTGACCAATCACCATTGTGGTCTTAGCTATGTGCAATCTCATTCCTCCGTGGAACACGATTATCTTCAAGATGGATTTTGGGCCAGAAGCAAGGACGAAGAACTTCCCAACAAGAGTCTCACCGTTTCATTCCTTAACTATATTGAGGATGTCACGGATGCGGTTTTGAAGGGCTACACCACCAAAATGACAGAAGCTGATCGCGACAAACTCATCAAGGAAAATGGTCAAAAATTGATTAAAGAGCGTAAGGAAGGCCGTACCGTGGAGGTGGAAATTGTTCCTTTCTATCACGGTAATCAATACATATTATTTATGTATGATGTATATAAAGATGTCCGTTTGGTGGCTTGTCCACCTTGGGGTATTGGTAAGTTCGGTGCCGATACCGATAACTGGACTTGGCCGCGTCATAAAGGCGATTTCTGCATTTTCCGCGTTTATACTGCCCCTGATGGTTCGCCAGCGGAATACAGCAAGGACAATGTTCCGATGAAATCCAAACATTACCTGCCGATTTCATTGAAGGGCGTACAACCAGGTGATTATACAATGATTATGGGTTATCCGGGTTCTACCGACCGCTATTCTACTTCTGGTGCCGTGAAGAATGTTATTGAACAGGAAGGTCCCGCCATCATCGCTTGCCGCACTACCAAGTTGGAGCAGTATCGTAAGCACATGGATGCCGACCAGGCGGTTTTCATCAAATACGCTTCCAAACAGGCCAGTGTCAGCAACTATTGGAAATACTATATCGGACAGGTAAAACAACTGCAACGCAACAAGGTGTTTGAAAAACGTACCGAACAAGAACAGGCCTTCCGCCAATGGATGAATGAAAACAATGAACGCAAAGCACAGTACGGCAATCTTTTTGACGAAATTGACAAATACTGGGCGCATCAGGAAAAATATACCAAGGCCCTGATTTACCATCGCGAAGCCGGTTGGCGCGGCGGTGAAGCCGTTTCCTTTGCCGTTCGCTTTAGACAGCTTAACAATGCCATTGTTACCAAATCTGCTTCCCGAGGCGATATTGTCGCATACGCCCAAGGAATGAAAGCCGCGGTTAAAGATTATTTCAAAGATTACGATCAGGCCACCGATCTTGATGTGACGATTGCCTTGATCAACCTCTTATATAAAGACATCAATCCTGCCCAACTGCCAATCACCATCAAGAAGGTGGGAGACAAGTCAGGCGGTGATTTCACCGACTTTGTCAACAAAGCTTTTGCCAAGTCCATCTTTGTAGATGAAGCAAAATTGAATGCTTGGTTGGATGCGCCTAAGGCGTTGACCAAAGATCCTATTTTTGCTTTGATGAGTGAAATCGTTGATAATTATCTGGTGTTGAGTGATGCTTCCGAAGCTGTAGATAACTCTCGGTCCGAAAGACTCTTTATGCAGGGTTTGATGGAAATGCAGAAGGATCGCAATTTCTATCCGGATGCCAACTTCACGATGCGACTCACCTACGGTAGTGTACAGGATTGCAAGCCTGCCGATGGTGTTACCTATAATTACATTACCACTTTGGACGGCGTGATGGCCAAATACAAACCCGGCAATTGGGAATTTGACGTGCCACAGGTCCTTATCAAATTGTGGGAAAGCAAGGATTATGGCCGCTATGCCAACGAAAATGGAGATTTGGTTGTAAACTTTATCACCACCAATGACATTACGGGCGGCAACTCCGGCAGTCCCGTTATTGATGCCAACGGCAACCTTATTGGTTTGGCTTTCGACGGCAACTGGGAAGCGATGAGCGGCGACCTCTCCTTTGAGAACGAAGTGCAGCGCACCATCTGTATGGATATGCGCTACCTCCTCTTTATCATTGACAAGATGGCCAATGCCCAGAACCTGATGCGGGAAATTACGATTGTGGAATAATTGATTATATACGAATGACACACTGTAGAGACGTGGCGTGCCGCGTCTCTACAATATTATAACAGAATCCCTCCCGCTACAACAATGGGAGGGATTTTTTTGTGAAAAATTTTTGTATTTTTGCTGTTCAATTTTAATGAATCTAACAATGTCAAAAGAAGAAGTTCGATCTTATCGACTCAATTCTATGGAGGAACCAACGGATGAAATGTTGGAATATGTGATGCTCCAAGTGCGTGATGCTGCGATAATTGCCACGCAAAATGCCAAGGAAGAATTGCAGAGAAGATTTGCAGAAATGTGTTCAAATATATCACGAAGAAAAAAATGTAAGGCATGAACGATGTAAAACGTCCTACGCTGTGTGTAGTTGCAGGTCCCAATGGTTCTGGGAAAACTTCTACTACGGTTCAACTTCTTGCAAACGAGTGGACCGAAGACAGTTTGTATATAAATCCTGATAATATTGCCATGCAGAAATTCGGTGATTGGAATTCCTCCAAAGCGGTGATGGAAGCTGCTCAATACGCTACAGAATTAAGATATAAATGTTTATCTGAAAGAAGAGATTTTGTGTTTGAAACGGTGTTTTCATCAGATGAAAAACTCGATTTTTTGAAGAATGCACATCAGAAAGGTTTTTTTATCCGTTTCTTTTTTGTCTGTACAAATTCACCCGAAATAAACATTATGCGTATTGCAAAGCGTTATCTCAACGGGGGGCATGAAGTGCCGATATCCAAGGTGTTTTCAAGATATTACAAATCCATTGAAAATGCATGTTTGGCCATAGAATTTGTTGACAGAGCATACATTTATGATAATTCGATTGAGAATCAAACACCGCAATTATTGTATCGTACTATAAATGGGAAAGTTGTCAAAAGATATGTGAATACACTTCCAGAATGGGCCGAGCAACTTATTAACCCTATGTAACTCATACTTTCATATAAATGCACGACCGTACATCTCCACAATATTATAACAGAATCCCTCCCGCTACAACAATGGGAGGGATTTTTTTTGGAAAATTCAGTTTTTAAATATTCTGATTCATAAAGAGTAAAGAAGTAGCTGGCGGAGGAAAGATGAGGTATAAAGTTCAAAAATTTTATGTATCTTTGCATTCTCATTTCATCTGAGAAAAGGATTTATTCTTTTCAAAGAAAATGAGTTGAAAAATTTTATAAATATCTAATCTAAAGGAAATTCCAATGGAAAAGAGAATCGGGAGTATCAGCATACTCATATCCAATCGTGCCATCGTTCCGCAGGTTAACCTGCTTCTTTCCGAATTTGCCGACCTCATTTTGGCACGGCAGGGTTTGCCTATGCGCGAACACGGACTTCATTTCATTTCCCTCATTATCGAAGGAACGACTGAGCAAATCAGTGCCTTGACGGGCAAATTGGGTCGTTTGGCCGATGTGGAAGCCAAGTCGATGGTGGCCAAGAAAACGATTCGCTCGGCTTCGGTCCCGCGTATTATCAGTATAGATTCAAATATTAATCATTAAATTATATAAATCATGAAATTTAATCCTGAAAAATGTCGTATTCCAGATGAAATCGGAAAACCGTTCATTGACCCAGAAGAAATCTGGGATTACATCAACAACACGAAAAGCACACCGGAACGCGTCCGAGCCCTGATTCAGAAATCATTGGACAAGCAGCGTTTGACGATGGAAGAAACCGCCGTTCTCATCAACACGACCGATCCCGAATTGGTTGAGGAAATCAAGGAAGGTGCCCGCGAGTTGAAACGTCGTATTTATGGAAATCGTATCGTGCTTTTTGCTCCTCTTTATGTGGGAAATTACTGCGTGAACAACTGCAAGTATTGCGGTTTTCGTTCGTCTAATCACGAGCAGGTGCGTACCACCCTTACCGATGAGGAGTTCGTACACAATATCGAGGCTTTGGAAGAAGACGGTCAAAAGCGTTTGATTTTGGTGTATGGCGAATCTCCCAAATATTCACCCGAATTTATTGCCCACACCACTCGTCTGGCTTACTCGGTTCACAAGGGTAACGGTTCCATTCGTCGTGTCAATATCAATGCCGCTCCTTTGGATGTGGAAGGTTTTCGCACGGTGAAAGAGGCCGGTATCGGCACATACCAGATTTTCCAGGAAACTTATCATCCCGAAGCCTATACCTGGTATCATCCGGCCAACACCATCAAGGGAAATTATGAGTGGCGATTGACGTCTATGGACCGTGCCCAGCAGGCCGGCATCGACGATAATGGTCTCGGCATTTTGTTCGGTCTTTACGATTGGCGTTTTGAAGTGTTGGCGATGATTCGTCATACCAATCACTTGGAGGCTTGTTTCAATGTCGGTCCTCACACGATTTCGTTCCCGCGTATCAAGGATGCTTCGGGCTTGAATATCGACACCAAGTATTTTGTCGATGATGAAACTTTTGAAAAGATTATTGCCATTTTCCGTTTGGCGGTGCCTTATACGGGTATGATTTTGACGGCTCGCGAAACCGCCGAATTTCGTGCCAAGGCCATCCAATATGGAATTTCTCAAATCGATGGTGGTACCAATTTGCAGATTGGTGACTATAAATATCATCACGAAGAGGAAGAAAAAAACAGCGATAAAGTTGAAAACCAAAACCTGCACCGCGAACAATTCAAGATTGGCGATGACCGTAATTTGGGCGAAATCATCGAGGAATTATTAGACGAAAACTATATCCCGAGTTTCTGTACGGCTTGCTATCGTTTGGGACGTACGGGCGAGCATTTTATGGAATTCAGCGTGCCCGGCTTCATCAAGCGCTATTGTACGCCCAACGCCATTCTGACACTTAGTGAATACTTGGTTGATTATGCCACACCAGAAGTTGCCGCCAAGGGTTGGAAAGTGATTGAGAACAATATCGTCAATGTGGATGAAAAGTTCCGTGAAGAATTGCTGAAACGTATCGAACGCATTAAAAACGGTGAAAGAGACTTGTATTTCTAATCGAAATCAGGCTTAATGGTTATTTTTTCTCATAACTTGGCGACAATATTGCAAATTATCCGTAATGTCTCTGTTCTTTTCTGATACAATTAGTATTTGACTCTGGAAAGTAATAGTTTCTTATATCGTTTTTTTTGTAATTTTGCATCGTCAAGTTATGATTCGTAAAAAAATTTGATATTAAAGGTATCTCATTCTTTTGAGGTTTTAAACACTTACAAGTTATGATTACGCAAAATATGTCCGAACGTATCACTTCATTGCGTTGGTTGTGTATCATTCTTGTGGTGTTGCAGCATTCTGTACAATGGCCTTATTTCCAGTCATCTATGGCTGATTTTTGTTTTGAGCCAGTGTTTGGGTGGATATATATGGTGGTTGAGGATGGACTGGGCATTGGAATAGTGCCAGTCTTTTTCATAATGTCGGGCTATCTGTATTTTGAAAAGCCTCGCAAATATAGGGATACTATC
Source organism: Bacteroidales bacterium (assembly GCA_024400715.1). Next base: position 5,831 of record JAKSMH010000004.1, read on the forward strand.
GTGAAAAAGAGCAGGGGACTTCTGCTTCCCATAATACTATGGACAGCTATTGTCTGTATAGAATATCTGGTGCTGAAACGGTGGACAGGAGAGATTGATAGATTCGCTTTTCTGAACAGTTCTTCTCCATTGGAGTGGTTCAAAGGAATAATCGGAGACTACTCCAATATGATGCATGGCGGAATAGGCGTTCCTGTGTTATACCAATTTTGGTTCATACGAGACCTGTTTATATTGTCGCTTCTGTCACCAGTGATAAACTGGTTACTGCAAAAGATTCCGTGGATATATATGACAGTTTGTTTGGCCTTGATGTTTTTCTTGATTTCTCCGGCTGTTGCGCCCCATGCCCTGTTCTTTTATTCGCTCGGCGGGCTCTGTGCAATCAGAGAATGGAATTTCTTCGATATTGCAGACAAATATGTACCTTGGCCATTGGTAATCATAGGTGCCGTAGCAGCCGTCATATTTGTTCATACAGAAGGAATATATTGCGGTATTACAACTCATTTTCTTGCTCACATGCCAACATTTTTCCTCTTGCTGAAGCTGTCGAAATTTCTCATTGCCAATAAGAAAGTATATGAATTCACCAGGAAGATGGCACCTCAGTCCATGTTTCTTTACGGAGCCCATACCTATATGCTGATAAACGTCATTGGCATGATGCTGGTAAGTATCATTGACGTAACCAGCACATTGGGCATAATTGTCTTTTTTTTGCTGCTTTTTTTCGTGGATGTGTGTATTTGTACAGCGGCGGGAATTGCGGTACGGAAATATTTGCCTAAAACATTCAGTTTGCTAAGTGGAGGACGTTAGATATGAATGAAGTATATAAACAGGTGTGCCCGGGATTGTATTTCGTAGAGTACGATGATTTCGACTTTGACAAGGCCGCTGAATGGGCAAACAAAAGATTCTTTCCCGAAGGACCGTTTTGTTCAGCTGTGAGAAAAGGTAGATATGCTGGACGAAATATGGATATCTTGTCAGAATTCAAGGCTGCCGTTATTATGCTGATGAAAAGCAGTTGTGCTCGTTTTTCCTCTTTGAACACTTCTGAAATCTCATTATTTCCTGCCATTCAGGATGCCATCGAGAGTCAAGAAAGAAAAGACGTATATTACAAATTACCGCAAATGACATACGATGGCATTAACGAAAAAGGCGTCACGGCAATATCATTGATGACATCAAATGGCAATGCATCGGAAGACAAGTCAAAATGGGGAGGCCGGGAGTGGGGCAAGAGTGCGGCATTTACAAAGCCGGATGCCCTGAAGACCTATTCTACAACACTGCTGGTAAGGTACGTGCTTGACAATGCGGCAAATGTGGATGAAGCCATCGAACTCATAAAGCAAGTCAACTGGTTCGACCCTGACAGATTTACCTGGCGAAATCATGCTGGTGCTCTCAAATGGCTAATATCCGATCCGAAAAAATCTGCTGTAGTGGAATTTATTGACAACGAGATTAAAATTCTTCTTACAGATGATGTCAATAGGCCTTCGCTAAGAACCCTTGCTGCTAATTTCAGTCAATATCTTATGGAAAAAGGGATTGTCCAATATGACGCAACGGGTTACGAACGTTTTGACCTAATGTGCGATCTATATAAGAATGTGGATGATTCCATAGATGGTATCCAGTCTGTTCTGAGGTCAGTAATGATGTCGGAAAAACATAAGCGAAACATTTCAGACAAATACTTTTTTGCGACAGAATATATGTGGGACGAATCTCCTACGGGCAGACATTTCAATGCAGAAGAGATTTATCAGGGAAATGCCAGACACGATCCTGATTTTATTAAAATTGTTGAACTGGAAAAGGAAAGACATTACAACAAGTCGCTGAGACCAAAAAACTATCGGACTCACGTTACCGTTTATACAACAGTATATGATATGGCAGAAAAAAAATTATGGATACTGCTCAACGAGGGAGTGTCCGACAGCAAATGGTATGAATTCGAATTTTTAAATAAATAGAATTTTGAAAAATATAGCAATAATATCGCATGATAATATTATGTCGTGGTCTGTGGCGAAGATTGCGGTTGGGTTGAACGATTATTTGAATAGCAGGGGATTGGTATCCAAACTGTATGTAGCTGTTGGTGAAGACAATTCGTCAGTTTGTGTTTTCTGCAACAAGGTTGATATGGCCATCCATAAATTTCTTTTCTGGCTTACCGGAAAGGATGGAAATTACTCTCATTATTCCACACGAAAATTGCTTCGGAAACTTGAAGAACGCAAGGTTGATACGATCTATATCCTGATGATGCATTCTTTTTTCATCAATGAGTCAATGTTGTTCAACTACATAAAGAAACGAGGTATTTCTGTGGTGAATATTATGCTTGACGAATATGTTTTTTCTGGCAAATGCCATTTTAACTTCGGATGTAAGGAGTTGGAAGATGAATGTGTGAATTGTCCGCATCTCAGAAAGCACCCTGTCTGCATAATGAAATCAGGACCGCACAAGGTGTTCCTCCGAAAGAAGCGAAACTATGAGGGAACCAATATGGTCTTCGTTGGTCCCGAGATGGCACTGAATGGAGCGCGTCGTTCTCCTTTGCTGAAGGGACGTGTCTTGATAGAGGCCGATGAATGTATCGACACTCTCCGGTTCCGTCCGCGGGATACATCCGCTCTAAGACGGGAATTGGGTATTTCCCAAGACAAGATCGTTTGTATGTGTGTGGCAGTATATGATGGTATTCATCATGAACGCAAGGGTGTACCATATTATATCGAGTTGGCCAGACGGTTTGAGCAAGACGACAGATTTGTTTTTGTGCAGGTGGCATATATGGCTGATTATCCCGGTGGACTGCCATCCAATTATATTGCAAAAGGTTTCATCAACGATATCGATCTCGTTGCTGAATATCTATCACTTGCAGATCTGTTCATCTTCCCGTCTATGGCAGATACAATGCCAAACACTTGCATTGAGGCTATGTCTTGCGGAACTCCTTTGCTCTGCTGGAAGGTGTATGGCAACGAGAAAATGGCTCCTCCAGAGATTGCGACGTTTGTTACTCCCAGAAATCTTGATGAAATGGAAGAAGTGGTGAATCGGCTTGAAAAGAAAAATGAGAATATGATAAACCGATGTCGCGAATATGCCGTTAAGAGATATGATAATCAGGCATATTTCAACAAACTAATGGAAATAGGAGAAAATTTATGAAAATAAAAAAAGATTTTATTCCGTTTTCTCGTCCTTCAATAGGCGAGGATGCCGTTGAATCCGTTGCGGAATCCATCCGTGCGGGATGGGTGGCAATGGGTCCTAAAGTCCTGCAATTTGAAAAGGCCATTGCAGAACGTACGGGCGCTTCGTACGCTATATCAATGAACTCGGCAACAGCAGGTCTGCATTCGTCAGTCATGGCAATGGGTATAGGGAATGGTGACGAGGTAATCACTACACCGATGACTTTTGCTTCAACAGTGAATGCCATAATCTTCGCTGGCGCAAAACCTGTACTAGTGGATATTGACAGAAGGACATTCAATATTGATACAGCAAAAATAGAACAGGCTATAACAGCTCATACGAAAGGAATCATACCCGTTCATTTTGCCGGAATGCCTTGCGATATGGATGAAATCGAACGGCTAGCTTCCAAATACAACCTCGTGATAATCGAAGATTCCGCCCATGCTTTAGGAGCTTCGTACAAGGGTAAGGAAATAGGAGCAGACAAAGGCAAAGGACATGTGGCCGTGTTCAGTTTTCATCCTACAAAAAACATCACAACAGCCGAAGGTGGAATGGTCTGCACTGAAGATGAGGATATCGCCGAATATCTGTCCGTCTTCAGACAGAACGGGATGTCGAAAGGTGCGTGGAATAGATACTCTTCTTCCGGCAGTACACATTACGATGTTCCTATGCCTGGATTGAAATACCAGATGTCTGACATTCAGGCCTCCATCGGACTTTCCCAGATAAAGCAGCTTGACGACTTCAACTGGCGGCGTAGGGAGCTGTGCGAGATATACGAGAGAGAGCTCTCCGATTGTCCGGGCATCACTTTTCAGAAACCGGCAGAATATAATTATGTGCATAGCAGACATATATTTCCAGTGCTGGTGGATAGTGACGTTCTCAGGATTGATCGAGACTTGTTTATGCAGCAGATGAAGGATAGAAACATAGGCACTGCTATACACTACAATGCCATCCATCTGTTCAGTGCTTATGCAAAGATAACAGGAAATACAAGAGGCGATTATCCGGAAGCTGAATATGTGTCGGACAGAATAGTTTCAATTCCGATGTTTCCTGCTATGAGCTATGACGATTTGTCATACTGTATCGATGCAATTAAAGAAATATGTAGAAACAATATCAAATAATGTTTTTGAAATGAAAATACTTGTTACCGGTATCAACGGATTTATAGGTTCTCATTTTTTGGATTATGTGATTGCAAATACCGATTGGGAAATATTAGGCGTTGATATATCTGACAGTTACGTTAGTCGTTATGCAGGAGAAAACAGATTTTCTTTCCATAAATTGGATATTAGTGAAAATCAGGATTCGATCAGAGAGTTGATTTTACAATCTGATTTGGCAATCCTTCTTGCTGGTATAGCACGTCCCGCAGAATATGTGCAGCACCCGTTGAAGGTCTTTGAACTGGATTTTGAGTATAATTATCAAATGGTGAAGATGTGTGCGGATGCCGGTGTGAGGATTATCTTTCCATCTACTTCTGAAGTCTATGGTCTGGGAAATGACCAGCCAATGAATGAAGATAAAACAAATCTCGTCCTTGGCCCAATTTGTGAGACAAGATGGATATACAGTAATGCCAAGCAGATGATGGACCGCATAATCTTTGCGTTAGGGCAGGAAAGAGGACTTGGATTCACCATCATTCGTCCGTTTAATTGGACGGGACCAAGACTTGATTCTTTTGCACACGCGAAACAACACCAGGCGAGGGCAATTACGCAGATGGTATATGATTCCTTTCACCATCACGAAATAGTCATTGCGGGGGAAGGAAATCAAAAACGCAGTTTTACGTGGATTGGTGATGGTATCGAAGCTATTGTATCCATCATCAAAGCAGGTGATGCCGCCTGTGGCAAAATCTTTAATATCGGGAATCCTGACAACAACTGTTCGATCAAGAAATTTGCCGAATTGCTGTTGTCTGTCATGAAGGAATTTCCAGAGACGGAAGCAGCCGCACGACAAACAGTACTCAAGGAAGAATCGTATGCGTCATATTATGGTATAAATTATGCCGATACCATCAACAGGATACCGGATATCAGCAATATAAAATCCGTGACAGGCTGGAGTCCGGTTACGCCAAATTATGAGATCATCAAAAATACAATTGAGTCTATAATAAGAAATGATGTATGAACATCGGCAGAAAAAGAAGTGACATTATCAACAAGATGTTCAGTAGTTACATCTTGTCATCAATACTAATAATGGTATCTGTCCCCATTCTTGAGATAACAGATGGCATTATGCTTAATCGTGCGGTTTCGCCAGATGCGTTGTCAATGGTTGCTCTGCTGGCACCTGTCAATATTTTCTTTTTTGCGATCAAAACCATTTTTGTCACTGGACTTTCAATTCTTTCAGCAAAAGCCTTAGGAGAATGCGATTACCATAAAGGATCGCAGCTGTTTACCGTGGCCATAACTTCAAATGCCATTGTTATAATCGGGCTTACGGCATTGGCATACTTGTTCTTTCCTCAGTTTGTCCAGCTGTTTTGTGATATTGATAGCCCAATTCATCCTCTTTTGTACGAATATGTCAAGGTAATACTTTTGCAATTTCCTCTTTTGGCAATTTTGTCATCGCTTGACACATATATGCGTCTGGCAGGAAAGTCCCGTCTTGTTTCTGTTACCATTATTGTTAGTTGCTTCTTGAATATTGTGTTGACTTGGATTTTCTTGTATGTTTTGCATTTGGGAATTAGGGGAGCTGCCATTGCCACAATAATCTGTGCCATAATCACAAAGATTCCGTATATACCATATCTGATTTCCGGAAAGTTCCCGTTCCGAATCGTCAAAACAAAGTTGTCAACTTATTTTGAAATGATATGGTTAGGTGTCAAGAGAGGCAGCCCAAGTGCACTGAATGATATTGTTATGAGTGTTATCTTTTTCGCCACGAATGGCATCGTACTCAATACTCAGGGAGTACAGGGAATGTTTATCTGGTCTGTTACACTGCAATTGCTATCCTTAACAGGAATGATTTCAATGGGTTTCAATGGAGTAATGCAGCATATTGGAGTAATGCTGTTGGGTGAAAATGATAACGAGGGATTTATGATTCTGTCCAAGAAAATGTTCTGGATTCAACTGTCGTCCATTGTGGTTGTAGTTGCATTATGTCTGATTTCCCCAAGGGACATCCTGTACTTTTTCACAAACGGAACAGTAACAGTCACCGATCAGTTTATCCATTATTTTATACTCGGAATTTTGATGCTTCTTCCAATGAAAACCTGCATTTCTATTACGGAAATAATAAATATTGGAGGACATACCGGCTTGGCATTAATAGTCAATTTGTTATCTCTTGTATCAATCTTTATTGCTGCTTTTGCCAGTGTGGCTTTAGGAACGAAATATTTCTGGTGGATGCTGCCAACCCTGCAGATGATAGTACTTGTGTTTTTGATGGCAACAACAATCATTATGCATATAAAAAACAGGTATTATTCCTGGTTCGCACTTGTCCCCACAATGCCTGATGGAGTTTCTATGTTGCTCACTGCAAAATATGACCCTAAGGAAATCGATCCGATGTTGAAAACTGTGTCTAAGTTTCTTGCCATTGCAGAATTGCCTGAAAATGTTGAGAGAGATGTGCGATTGATATGTGAAGAACTCGTATATCACGTAATTGCTGAAAAGAATGCAAACCCGGATATTACTTTTGAATTGCGTCTTTCTGACAAACCTGATAAGCTGATTGTTTTTGTTAAAGAAATCGGGAACCTCAAAAATCTCAATGATTTTTTAAATGCTGAAACTTTGAGTACAAAGATGATAAGCACTACGGTTCCTGAAGCGAAATATGATTATTTCAACGGGGTCTGTGTTATATCAATCTGCATAGGCAAGACACAGGTTTGATAGACTTTCTGATATTTATTAATTCACTGAACGGCCTCATCGAAATCAATTTAAAAGAAAAAAGGGGACGATTTGCAGAAATCGCCCCTTTTTCAATAATAACTAAGATTTATTTACTATGTTTAACCCAAATTAATTTATTGGTGTCATAGCCACGGTTTTTAGCTTGCTGGAGTACGAACTCCAAGTCTTTTCCATCCATTTCCGGCGTTCGACTCAAAATCCACAGATATTTGTCGTTTTTGCTTCCCACCAACGAGAAACGATAGTCCGGAGCCAATTCCATCACATTGTATTGGGAATAGAAATCCATAAAGAAGGAAACCTCCAATTGCCCGGGAACATTCTCGTTGGGGCGGCGGGCTTTGCCGATACTTTGCTTGAATTTGCCGTTTAAGCTGCCACGGTAGCCCGAGTTGGTGACCTTGACGGTGCCATCGCTCTTCAGTTCGTAATCTGCCGTGCATCCTTCCAAATTTCTTTCGAAAGAATGGTCGAAGCGGGCAATTTCGTACCAATGGCCCATATACTTGTTGATGTCCAATTCGGCCACTGTAGAGTTGTTGATGGGCGTGCTCTTGGTACAAGCACAAGAAGATAATCCTACAAATCCGAGGATTCCGCATAAATAAGTGAATAGTTTGCTCATGGTTTTTTGTTTTTAATGGTTAATACTGATGGTTGATAAAATTTTGTTTTCATGGTTTTGTTTTCGATGACAAAAATAGACCAATTTTTTCATTGAAAAAGCATTGTTTTATGAATGCTTTTATTGAAAAAAACGATAAAAAGGAAAAAATGGGGAAAAGATGTTGGAAATTTGTGTGAATTGTGATATGATAATTCTGAAAAAAAGAGGTTCCTGCGTAATTCAGGAACCTTCTTTCCGTAGCTCCGCTGGGAATCGAACCCAAATCTAAGGTTTAGGAAACCTCCATTCTATCCATTGAACTACAGAGCCAGTTTCAAAATGCAAAAGTACTTCAAATTTCTTTACCTTCGGCGAAATAAAAAATTTTACTATTTTTGCCACCGATATTATAAATAATGATAGTATGTCGAATGAAAAGTTTGCCATTATAGGAGCAGGGCATTTTGGCTCGGCTATCGCAACGGCTCTTTCGGAAAAGGGCGCGGAGGTGTTAGTGATTGATTCTGACATCAATGTGGTGCAGGAAATCTCTGAAGACGTGGCGTATTCTGTCTGTATTGACGCCACAAACAAGCGTGCCCTGATGGGCGAAAATATTCAGGATTTTGACGCCGTCATTGTCGCTATCGGCAACGATTTTGTCAAACGTCTGCTTTGTGCCGCCAATTTGCTGGACTTGAACGTAAAGCGCATCATCTGCCGTTCTATGGGCGAAAGCCAGCGTATCATTTTGGGCAAGATGGGTATTACCGAATTCCTTTCTCCGGAAGATGAAATCGGAAAGCTCTTTGCGGAAAGGTTGATGAATCCGAGTATGTTGTCGTATCTGCAATTGCCCGATGAATATCGAATTGCGGAAATTATCACGCCCACCCGTCTAATCGGGCTTACGGTGGGGGATATAAATTTCCGCGACAATCATCACTTGAGCTTGATTACGATTAGACGTGCGTTTGAAGAGGTCGTGGCCGACAAAATCGATAAAGAAGAACATATCCTCGGTGTACCTGAAAATACTACCCAAATCAAAGAAAACGACGTCTTTGTGCTTTTCGGCAAATCAATAGATATCGATAATTTTATCAAGATAAATCAATAGCGAGATGACAGATCCTCTGTTGAATTTCAACAAGACAAAAATCGATTTGCATATTGTCCAACGAAAACAATCGGTGGAGAAGACGATGCATATCCTGAGTTTTATTGTCTCCGTGATTACTATCGCCGCTATTGTCTTTTACCACGGATGCTATATGACTTCTTTCGTGGCATCGCTTATTCGGGGACTGGTATATGCCAGTTTGATTTTCTACATTTTTAAGTATTTCCTGTTGATGTTCTATTCGCTCCATAAGAGTAAATATATAAAGAAATCCTGGTTTGAATTCACGATTATTGTCGTGTTATTGTTGCATTTTATCCTATTTTCATTATTTGGGTTCGATCTTTTCGATTTATACAAGTATGAAAATATATATATGTTGTGCATTCAGCTGTATTTCTTGGTGATTGTGATGATTGAATTGGCCAAGGCCAGCACGTTGTTGGGAAAAATAGACCTCAGTCCGCCGTTTTTGCTGATGTTGTCTTTCTTCATTCTGATTGTCCTGGGTACTATTTTGCTCTTGCTGCCACGAATGACCACCCACCATATTTCATTTATTGATGCGTTGTTTACGGCCACGAGTGCCAGCTGTGTAACCGGTTTGACGGTGTTGAGTACCGCCAACGATTTTTCCTTTCAAGGGCAGGTGGTGATTATGATTCTGATGCAGTTGGGCGGTATGAGTATTTTATCGTTTGCTACTTTCTTTACCACGTTTTTGTCCCGTTCGTTTGTGGGTTTGCGCTACCAGTACCTGGTCAAGGATATGCTGTCGGCCAACAAGGTTTCCGACACGTTCAGCTTGTTGCGTCAAATCATTTTGGCCACCCTCGTGATTGAAGCTTCCGGTGTCCTGATGTTTTATATGTATTGGCGTACAACCGGCTTCTTTGACGGCAAGGGAACGACGTTCTTCTATTCGCTTTTCCACGCGATTTCGGCGTTCAACAATGCGGGTTTTGCCCTTTGGGATGCCAGTTTCCGTGATGCCCAGGTCTGCAACAGCTTTTTCCCTCAAACAATTATTATGATCCTGGTCTTCTTGGGTGGCATTGGCTTTGTGACAATTAGCGAGTTCTTCAATCCGGCTATTATTCGTGAAAGGAAAAAATACAGATGGAAACAACTTTCTCCCGGAACCAAAATCGTCTTATTGACCACTTTTGGCATCATTATCGTTGGCACGCTGCTGTTTTTCTTTTTAGAGTATAATCACTCCTTGGCAGAAAAAAATACGCTATTAGATAAGATTTTTGCCAGTATGTTCCAAATAATTTCGGGGCGCACGGCAGGTTTCAACATTATTGATGTCAATGCGATTTCGATTCCGGGTATGTTGTTGGTAATGGTGATTATCTTTATCGGGGCATCACCGGGTTCTACGGGCGGTGGTATCAAAACCACTACGTTTTTCGTGCTGATGAAGTCCGTTTTTGCCACGATAAAAGGTAAAAAACATATCGAGTTTGATAAAAAGACGATTCCTTTCAGTTTGGTGGATAAGGCCTATTCAATTGTAGTTTTGTCCATCGGGATTATCTTTATTTCTGTGTTTGTGTTGGCCATTATCGAACCTGAAACCAATCTTATCAATATCTTATTTGAATCCATTTCCGCATTTACTACTTGCGGATTGTCCACCAATTGCCAAGCCGCGTTTTCGGATGCCGGCAAGTTTGTGTTGGTAATGGATATGTATATTGGTCGAATCGGGACTTTGACCATTGCCTACGCCTTGGGCAAGCGGTCCTTCGAGTCCAATCATACTTATCCGGAAACTTATTTTATGGTGGGTTAGAAGTCTTAGTCGGCTTCGGAATAGCCAAAACGCTTCATTAACAGGTCGCTGTTGCGCCAATCCTTAAGAACCTTGACCGACATATCCAAATAGACGTGTTTGCCTAAAAATTCCTCGATGGCAGTGCGGGCCTCTATTCCCAATCGTTTGATGGCACTTCCCTTGCTGCCGATGATGATGGCTTTCTGGGTGTCGCGTTCCACATACAGGATGGTGCCAATGCGAATCATATCCTCTTCTTCTTTGAAACTATCTACGACAACTTCAACACTATAGGGAATTTCTTTTTTATACAATAGTAATAACTTCTCTCTGATGATTTCTGAAACGAAAAAACGGACGGGGCGGTCGGTGAGTTCGTCTTTGGGAAAATAGGCCGGAGAAATAGGAAGATGTTGTTTGATTTTCTCTATCAACACCGAAATGTTTTTGTCGTCGCGTGCCGAAATTTCCACGCAGTCGGCTTTGGGAAGCAGTCCTTGCCAAAGTTGTTTGGCAGCTTCGATCTGTTCGGCTGTTGCTTTATCTATTTTGTTGATAACAAGAATAATAGGAATTTCAAGCACATTCAGTTTTTCAATAATTTCCTCGTTGTATTTGCTTTCACCGCATTCCACCAAATAAAGCACCACGTCGGCATCTTTCAGCGATTCGGTGACGAAACGCATCATCATTTCCTGCATTTTATAGGCAGGTGTAAGAATGCCGGGAAGATCAGAATAGACAATCTGAAAATCGTCTCCGTTGACAATTCCCTTGATGCGGTGGCGGGTGGTTTGCGCCTTAGCCGTAATAATGGACAGGTTTTCGCCTACCAAGCGATTCATCAAGGTACTTTTCCCCACGTTCGGATTGCCGATGAGGTTTACAAATCCCGCTCTATGTGTTGTTTGTTCCATAAATTTCTTCTATTTATCGTATTGCTTTAATTGCGGTCCATCGTTTTCCTTAAATTCCAAAAAGCTAAAATGGGTAATCCAATCCCCGATGTTGAAGTAAACCGCTTTGTCGTCAATGTTTTTTTCAATCATCAAATGTCGATGGCCGTAAATGAAAAAATGAATATTTTCGTGTTGGATAATCTGTTGGCAGTATTGTACCAGCATTTCCTTGTCATCGCCCATATAGGAAATCTCGTCTGCCGAGGTCATCGTGCGGCTTTTGTGTGAAAAAAATCGTGCGATGGCGAAACTGTGACGGGGATGCAGGCATCCGTATAATTTGCGGTTGGGGCGGAAGGCGAAAACGCTTTTGATGAATTTATAGCCCAGGTCTTTGGGACCTAATCCATCACCGTGTCCCACCATACATCTTTTCCCGTTGATGACAAACGCTTGTTGTTTCCTGAAAACAATCGCTCCAAATGTTTTGGAGAAATAGTCTTGTACCCACATATCGTGGTTGCCCGTAAAATAATAGATGGTGATGCCTGATTCGTGCAATTCTTGAAGTTTTGCCAACAGCAGAATATAGCCGCGCGGCACCACGTCCTTGTATTCAAACCAGTAATCAAAGATGTCGCCCAAGAGGAAGAGGTGTGTACATTCCGATTTGATGTCGTCTAACCATTGGACAATTTTTCTTTCACGGACATTACTTTCCTCCTCACTGGGTACTCCCAAGTGAAAATCGGATGCGAAAAACGCGTTTCCCTGAATCGTAATTGCTTGTTGAAAGATAGTTGCCATTAAAATGATTATAAATGCAAAAATACGAATTTTTTCAATAGTCCTATGGTTCCGTGATTAGAACGCCGCTGACAGACCAGAAGCTGAAACTTCCCGCTTGGGGTTCGCCTTGCGGAATGGCGATGGTGAGTTTGTGCTTTCCGGGTTTGAGTTGGCTTAAGTCGAAATAAACGGGTTGGGTGGCGGTTCCCGGACACCAGCCGCTACGTGAATAATCGCTGCTGGAAACACCGTTCCAGAAGTTGCCGCTGACGGGATTTAAATGACGGTAGCAGCCGCAGTCCTCGCGCCACGGGGTATGCGAAAACATAGGCACGCCGTCAATCAGCAGGGTGTTGGTCTTGGGATTGAACTCGTCGCCACCGCCCCAGCCGCCGTGGCCGGTGCTGATGTAGCGCAGACGGGCATTTTGGGGATTGACGAGGTCAAATTCCACACTTAGACTGTCGCTGCCGAAAATCTTGCCGTAGTTTTGCCCTGCCATCTCCAGCACGTTGCAGGTGTTGAACAGCGATTGGCAAAGTTCAGTCTCGACTTTTTGCGGAATGTCGCTCCAAAAGTAGTCGCCGGGATACGATTTGATGTCCAAAGTGACTTTGTGACCGCCTCCGTCATAATTGCCAATCCAAATGCCGATGAGGGCGTCTCCGCTCAAATAGACGGCTAAATCGCTGACTTCCTGTTTGTAGTAGGCTTCTTTGGCCCATTCGAGTCCGTCAATTTTGACGCGCCCATTAAAATGTCCAACGCCGAAAGGCGTGAAAAAACGCATTAGTTCCACGGGTGGCTGCTAGCTGTACAGCGTGGCTCCTGCTGTCCATTGTGTTTGAGCCCTGCCTTCGTCTTCCTGTCCGTCGCGGACATAAATGCTGGGCAGCGAATCTGGGTGC
>JAKSMH010000040.1 GCA_024400715.1 Bacteroidales bacterium
GCCGATAACGGTGGCACGGTGGGGATCGCATAAAATAATCTGAGCTCCCATTTCCTGCAGTTTATCGACAAAGAACAAACGGCTTTCGAACATTTTTTGATGGATTAACACGCTACCTCTCGCCTGAATCGCCGTCACCAAGGCGATACTGATTAGGTCGGGAGTGAAACCCGGCCACGGTGCGTCAGCGATAGTCAAGATAGAACCGTCCATATTGGTTTCAATCTCGTAGGTTTTATGTTTCGGAATATAGATATCGTCGCCACGTTTTTCAAAACGTACACCCAATTTCGAAAAGGTATAGGGAATGATACCCAGGTGTTGGAAAGCACAATCCTTAATCGTGATTTCAGAACCGGTGATGGCAGCCATTCCCATAAAGCTTCCGACCTCGATCATATCGGGGAGGATACGGTGTTGGCAGCCGTGCAATTCATCTACACCTTCAATGGTCAGCAGGTTGGAGCCGATGCCGCTGATTTTTGCGCCCATATTGTTCAGCATCGTGCAAAGTTGATACAGATACGGTTCGCAGGCGGCATTGAAAATGGTAGTTTTTCCCTTTGCCTTCACCGCTGCCATCACAATATTGGCCGTACCTGTCACGGAGGCCTCATTCAACAACATATAAGTTCCCTGCAAAGGATTGGCAGTCAACTCGTAAATATTGTCTTCCGTCAAATTCACCGTTGCACCCAAATTGGAAAAGCCCTCGAAATGCACAGTCAAAGGTCTTCTTCCGATCTTGTCGCCACCTGGCTTGGCAGAATAGGCCTTGCCGAAACGGCCCAAAAGCGGTCCCAGAATCATAATGGATGCCCGGATTGATGCCGACAATTTAATAAATTCGGGAGTTTTCAAAAAATCCAGATGTATATCCTTTGCCTTAAACTGATAAGTATCTGAATTGATGGGGGTGATTTCCACACCGATAGCGGACAAGATTTCCATTAGTCGCTGGACATCACGAATGGCCGGAACATTAGATATCGTTACAGGTTCTTCTGTCAACAGTACTGCACATAAAACTTGCAGTGCTTCGTTTTTAGCGCCCTGAGGAATAATTTCACCTTTTAATGTTCTTCCGCCCTGAATGATAAACTTTCCCATAATGTTTAAGATAAATTTGACAAAAAATTATTTTTCAGCCACTTTACCTGTGGACAATGTAGATTTAACTTCTTCATAATAAGAAGGATAAATATTAATAATCATTCTTTCCAGATGATTCCAATTATAATTAAGCTTTGACACTTTTGTCACCAAATCATCAATAGAATACCAGCCGTTGGCTTCGCCGTCATAGCCCCAGTTGAAATGGAACATATCGGTATTGGCGTTATAGCCATCGCATACGTATGCGTGACCGCATTCCGCGAATTTATTCACTGCCAACGAAGCGCTGGCATACAATACAGGGCAGCCGCATTTGATTTCCTCAATGATCATCGCCTTCCAGCTTTTGGTTCCATAGCTTGAACGCAACTTTCTTTCCGCCTTGTCGCTAAAGCCGAAAGTGGCCACAAAACCATCACGGGCCTTATCGGGCCAGGCAAATGACTGACAACCGTACATCTTGGAAGCATAGCAATAATGCATTCCGGCAGACAAACCGCAGTCACGCATCAGGCGGGAAATCATCAATCTTTCTTTTTCGAAAGAAGGGGACTTTGCCTTCAAAGTATCAGTCATTCTATCCCAATAATATTGTTCGCCAGTATAGGGAGAAGTCAGGGGATACTTCCAATAACGGATGATTTGTGCCATAGCGGTAGCCACGCAGCCGGTAGGGCATTTTCGAATACTGCCGCATGCGCATTTATCCACGGTTTCGATCACCAGGAAATTATAGCCGTCACACACTTTCGGGTAAGCACGTGTTTGTCCCCAAGCACTTGTCAACAAAGGACCATAAACACCGCCTTGCTGGGGAAATTTCAGTTTGTCATCCGCCTTGAGCAAATCGGACCATTCGCTGGTCACAAAATTTTTATATTCCGCTTCATTGATGGCGTAATTGATTTGTGCGCAACATTTTTCCAGGAAGATATTCATACCGGGAGAAACCTCGTCACTGGGCTGATTCAAAGCGGAAACGCCGCCCGTGCGATAGCGATAGCCGATAACCGCCTTACAGCTTTTCACGCCCGTCAAAAGAACGGAAGCATTATTCTTAAAAATCACCTCATAAATTAACGTATGTCCGTTTTGCTTGTATTCGTGAACCACACGCACATTCTGCATAGAATAATCTTGTGTACCTTCGCGCGGTGCCATATAATGCACGGCCGCCCGTTTTGCCTCATCGGCAGTAACGAACCGCTGAGCCCAAAGCGACAAGCAAAGGCAAGTCAACAAGCATACTATTACGAGACGTTTCATCATATATTAATTTTGAGGGATCACGATAGGAAATTCGTGGGTAAACTCCATACGATATGGGGCACCGATGATGTTGGTCAAGAAATCGACGTACTGGTCGGTGAACATAAATTCATTGGGATTGTAATAATTGGAAGGCAGCGGGAAATTGCCGATATTGCCCATATCGATAGCGTCGGTATGGAATTCTTCCAATTCATTATAAGGCACGATATCACGCATCACGGGCATTTTTCCATATTCTTCGCGAAGCAGCAAATCCACCACCTTATCGGCCAAGGTAGAAGTCAAGCGGCGGTCATATTCGTAGCATTTGCCTGCACGAGGGATATAACCTGAAATCTGGCCACGAGCTTCAACGCCCAACTTTTTACCGATTTCGGAAGCGATAACACCACTGATACCACCGAAGCGAGGATGTCCGTATTCGTCCAAATCGGGGCTTGCGTAAACCATATCCAGACATTCCTTTTCCTCGTTCCACCACCTCACGCCTTCGGAAACAGCGATAATCAGGCTGCGTTTTTTAGAGCGCATAAACTGCTCTTTCACGTGTTCGAAGAAAAAGTCCTTGCGTTCCTTGGTCATTTCCACTTCAGGCACCAATGCGACTTGGGCGCCACCGAAGACAGCGGTACCGGTCAACCAGCCGGCATCACGACCCATCACTTCGAGCACCATAATACGCTGGTGTGATTCGTTGGTGGTATGCAGTTTGCTGGTCAGTTTCTTGATTGCCATTGCTCCAGAAGGAAATCCCGGGCACAATACCGTTTCGTATTGTTGGCCTTGATAATGATGAATAGAACGCGTACGCAGGTCGTTGTCGATAGTTTTGGGGAAGCCGATGACCGGAATACCATATTTTTCATACATTTTCTTAGCCGCGCCGTTGGTGTCGTCGCCACCGATAGTCACCAAGACATCGATTTTATATCTTTCGATATTGCGTAAGATCTGTTGAGAACGGTCTTCTGGATTTTTCTTACTTGGGAAAGGATTGGTACGGCTTGACAGCAAAGCGGTGCCACCATAAATTCCGTTGTATGGAATATTGGTCAAATCCACCACGTCGCCATCGCCGAGCAGGCCTTTCCAGCCGCGCAAGATACCATACACCTTAAAACCCAACATAGAAGCACGATTTCTAACGGCTTCGATACTTGAATTGATGGCTGGAGTATCGCCACCACCAGACAAAATGGCCAATGTTTTACCGGCAAATATTTTTTCTTCTCTCATAATTATGTATTTTTCAATTATCTATTATCTATTTCCAAAAACGACATATAAATCATCCGTCAGACGATATTCTTCGAAACCACGCACCAGACCTTCGTATTCGGCCATTTCGGAATAAACGCCCTTCATCATCTCATTAGTCACATACTGAGGCAAATTAAAGTAAACGTGCTGTTGGGTAGCGGCATAATAATCCTCCACCAATTGGTCCCATTCTGCCATAATTCCAGCGTTGACGAGTTTAACGCGAACGGGCGATAAAAGGGATTCGGTGATGGACGAGCTCATATTGGTTTTGAAATAATCGGTCAAGGCATCGCTGCTTGACGAGGACAAAATAGCCTGCGGATCGATATAGGAAATATTATTGCGTGCCGTGGCACAAGCGTTGGTGATGTCGCCACCGCAAGCTTCTGCCGCGCGATTGACGTGGGCTATCATCGTATCCAGCAGGTCACCATCGCCCAGCAACACCAATTCCACAGCCATATCCGACAATTCCATAGGCCATTCAATACGATATTTGCCATCTTTATAGGTGTTAAAACCATAACCGAGACTTTGGTCCAAGGAATTTGCGGGACAAAGATTTCCGACGGCATATTCGGTTGACAATTCCAGGCAATCCGAAAAAGCCAATTCTATTTGAGTCTTAGTCAATAATTTCTTGACATATTTACCTGAAGTATCCTCGCAAGATGAGAAAAGGAAGGCCAAAGCCACCACGCATAATATCTGCAGTTTTTTCATAATATAGATTTTATCACAATAAACTGCAAAGATACTATTTTTTTTGAAACGAAGAAATGAAGAAAAAGAAGAAATTAAGCCGCCACTGCGCTTCGGTGGGATGGCGACATTTCCTTATCGATTAAGGAATGCCCCGATTTTATCCACGGCTTCCTGCTGGGCCTCTTCCAAAATGTCGTTCACGATTACCAAGTCGAATTTCGGAGCGAAAGAAAGCTCAAATTCCGCCTTATTCAAGCGCTTGGTGATAGATTCCAATGTTTCGGTACCTCTGCCGTGCAAGCGTTCTTTCAGGGCCTCCATCGTAGGCGGTTTGATAAACACCGACAAAGCCCGGTCACCATACAACTTTTTGATATTCAGTCCGCCCACGACATCCACGTCAAAAATCACGTGGCCGCCGGCATTCCAAATGCGTTCCACTTCGGATTTCAGCGTCCCGTAAAACTGATTGGGATAGACTTCCTGCCATTCCAAAAACTCATCGGCGGCAATCTTCTGTTTGAAATCTTCCACGGACAAAAAATAATAGTCCTTACCATTCTGTTCCTGTCCACGAACAGCCCGACTGGTGGCGGAAATTGAAAATTCCAACAATGGTTGCTGTTGCAGCAAATGTTTGACAATGGACGTTTTGCCGGCACCCGACGGGGCTGAAACTATCACTAATTTTCCTTTCATACGCTAAGAATTGATTTTTTTGACGTGGAGCGTCACAAGCCGTTTCTACAGATTCTCCAAAATATAATTCGTAAGTTTGGTATAAAGATGAGCCCTGGTATTTCCACCCATAATAAAGTGGTTTTTATTGGGATAGAAGAATTGGTCATACTGTTTTCCTGCCAAATTCAACGCCGTTACCAAATCCATCGCATTCTGGAAATGAACGTTGTCGTCGGCCGTACCGTGAACCAATAGATATTTAGTATTCAAATCTTTGGCGAAAGTAATGGGCGAATTTTGGTCATAGCCGTCGGGATTTTCCTGAGGGGTTTGCAGGAAGCGTTCGGTATAGATGTTGTCGTAATAGCGCCAATTGGTGACGGGAGCTACGGAAATGGCCATTTTGAAAGTCTTGTCGCTTTTGAAAGCGGAGAGAGCCGACAGGTAGCCACCGAAGCTCCAACCCCAAATTCCCACGCGATTCGCGTCCACATACGGCAAAGTCTTGAGGTAATGGGCTGTGGCGATTTGGTCAATGGCTTCGTAATGCCCCATATTTTTGTAAACGCATTTTCTAAACGCATCGCCACGGGCATTGGTGCCACGACCATCCACGCAGACCACGATATAGCCCTTCTGCGTCAGCATTTGATACCAGGCAAAATCCTGGGCACGAGAATAGGCGTTATCCACTTCCTGCGAACCGGGACCACCGTAAACGTACATCAGGACGGGATACTTTTTATTGGCATCAAAATTGAGCGGTTTGAGCATCCAGCCATTTAAGCTGATGTCCTCTTCCGTGGTGAAAGAAAACAATTCTTTTTTCGCAAAGCCATAATCCTGCATACGCTGTTTCAGTTTGGCATTGTCTTCCAACACACGCAACTGCTTGCCATCGGCTTTATGGATAGTATAAACGGCAGGTGTCTGGCTATTGGAATAGACATTGCGGTAATAGTGGGCATTGGAACTGAACG
The DNA here is from genome assembly GCA_024400715.1 of Bacteroidales bacterium. The sequence continues at coordinate 6,018 of JAKSMH010000040.1, forward strand.
AAACGCTGTTCCAGCCATCACCGGAAGTGAGCATTCTCTTCTTTTTTCCATCAAAGTTGACGACATATAAATCACGATTCAAAACGTGCGACTCATTGGAGAGATAATAAACCAGCTTTGCCTTTTGATCGACAGCAGCGATGGAAGCCACTTCCCATTGACCTTGCGTCAGCTGCGTGATTTTGCCGCCAAATTCCACTTTATAAATATGATTATAACCATCTCTTTCCGAAGTCACCATCATCGTTTTATTATCATCCAAGAAATAATAATCATCCGAAATTTCGAGCCAGCATTTATTTTCATCCGTAAAGACCACATCCATCTGCTTCGTCAAAGTATTATAACGGACAAAGTCAAGATGACTTTGATGGCGGTTCATCTTCAGCGTGATTAAGTCGGTACTGTTGGGAAGCCAATAAATACGCGGATAATAGCCGTCAAATTTCTTATCGAAATCCAGACGAGTCATAGTGGCCGTTGGCAAATCGTAAATCATCACATCGACCACCGAATTGTCTTCACCGGCCTTAGGGTATTTGTAGCGATATTCGTCAGGATAAAGCTCGCCCCACATCACCATAGAAAACTCCTTTACCTGACTTTCGTTGAAGCGCAAAAAGGCGATTTTCGTGCCATCGGGCGACCATTGGAAGTATTGGGCCTGACTGAGTTCTTCCTCATAAACCCAATCTGCCATTCCGTTTAAGATGTGATTTCTTTTCCCGTCAAAAGTAAGTTGCGTTTCCTTTTTAGAATTTAAATCCACGATGAAGATATTGTTGTCGCGGACGAAAGCCACCTTGCTTCCATCATTAGAAAAAGTGGCGAAACTCTGCTTGGACTTGTCCATATCGGACAAAGGATAAATGATTTGGGCGGTTTTATCGTAAACGTAATAATACGCTTTGGTTGACCGACGATAAATTTCCTCCTCTTGAACTGCCAAAAGGATTTTCTGTTCGGAATTGTCAAAAACATAATCGTCAACATCCTCCAATTTCAATTTTTGATTTGACCACGCCGGGATGTTCAAAGTAGGTAGAACCACTTCGGACATTTCGCCTTTTTCGAAACTAAATTTCATAATGCCGGCCAAGCCCATCACACTATATTCGTTGCCGTTGGGTACAAGATTATAGCCAGGAACATTTTTAGGATAGAACAGATATTTAGTCCAAATATCTTCAACTGTAATTTGTTTTTGAGCGTTCAACACAAATGGAAAAACTATCAAGAAAAAACAAAATATTTTTTTCAATAGAGACGGACCAACTCTTTGATCAAGACAACGATTATTCATATACATATTACGAATCATTTTGATTTGCAAAGATACGAAAAAACGGAACACGTTTACACGCTTATCCCTTTTAATCTTGTCGAGATTCCGATGATTCCTCCTTACGTCGGGAATATCGGAATGACGATTTTAGTATTCCCTCCTCTCTTTCGGTTCTACCAGGTCAAACATGTCCTCGCCGT